>NZ_JBMVQX010000032.1:0-48185 GCF_050522745.1 Myroides sp. C15-4
TGTTTTCATATTTGACAGTTTTGTTTAAAGTTAATAATTTCGAATTAACAACTGTCCGATTTTTAGGTAAGCCTACAGATGTTTATTAAAATAAAGTGACCCCGTATAATATTCGCCCCTAACTTTTAAGTAATTCTGATTACTAAAAATGGAATCATGTAGATCATCTTTATATAAATTGACAATAGAGCGGGTATTATCTTTTAAATTCATTGAATTATATAGTAAAGTAACTCCAATATAAGTCCTAGGATTTATAGTATATTGAACGTCAATGTTTAGATTTAATGGTCTAATATTACTAATAAACTCATTTTTCTGTTCTTGAGTTTCGTTTATATCCTTATATTTAATTATTGTGTTCTGATCCTTATAATTTTTATTATCTCCATAACTTAAAAAGAGATTTGAGGAAATTTTACCTTTTTTCAATTGAGAGTAAAGACTTAAATTTTTGTCTGCATAAGTTCCTTGTGAATAATTTACTTTAGGGTTAAAGCTAAATCCATCTAAAATAGGTTGCTCAATATTTATATTTAATGTTTTTCCTAAATTTGAGGAAGCATACTTAGCACTAGGATTAAATATATCGATGCTTTTTATTGCTTTATCATCTATATTTTTAAGGTAATCCATCATTTCCTTTTGTGAATTAAAACTTAGAATGCGGTTATTAATTTTTATAGAATTGACTTCGACGCCATCATAAAGTATTCTGTCATTTATAATAACTATACCTTGTATTTTATCTAAAATTGAAACGACATTATCACCAGTAAAAATCTGTTGATCTTTCACTTCAATAGTTGTTTTGTCTACACTTTCTTTTGTGATTTTTTTTAATATTGATATCACTATGTCGTCTAACGAAATAGTAGAATCAATTTTTACAACTCCTATATCTGTGTTCTTAAATAAAGCTATTTCTTCATTAAAAAATTCTATATCAAACTGATTAATTTTCAGGGTATAATTTCCTTTATCTACATAAAACGAAAAACTCCCCAAATTATCAGTTGGTTGTTGTGCAATAAGAATAGTATCATTTTTCCATAAACTTGCTTGGGCAACTTCAACCAAATGCTTGTCTTGATCTATAATCTGACCCGTTAAAATAAACTGCTGACCATACCCAACACTACATAGTAATAGAATTGATATATGGATAAACCCTATTAGTACTCTTATATTCATACTGTGATGATTTTTCATTTCTGTACAATTTATAATAAGTGAAAAAAGCGGTAATAGATATTGAAATAGTTAACACTAGATATTCTTTATATAGTTCATAGTCTTTAGTATATTAATATGTTGCTTGAATAGGTACATCTCTTTTATTTCTTAATTGACTATTTCCCAGGGTATAGCTTAAACTAAGGTAAAGGGAAGAATAGTTGTTTATTTCTTTTGATTTGAATCGGGTGTCAATGAGTTGAATACTGTTATAGTTAGCTGAATAATAAGAAGTATACACTTCTTTCGCTTTGATAAAAGGATTATTAACAACTAAAGCAATTTTCAGATTATTTATAAACTCTTTTTCGATGGTTAGACTAACAAAAGGATACTTGATTTGATTGGATTCTAAAGGAGTAAAAAGATCAAAATTAGCATAGGAAGAAGCTAGTTTTATGCTATAACCTTCTTTGAACCTATATTTGGCATAAAAATCATAAGCAATTACATCTTTGTCGGTAGTATAATCTACTAGTTTGAATTGACTCCTGTTATAAGTAAATAGGGTTTGTATGATAAAATGATCATTGATCTCAAAGAATCCACCTAGTTCAAAAACGTAACTCTTATTCTTTCCTGCGTTTACTATAGTTTTTCGGAACTCATCTTCCTTTGATTTCACTAAGTAAGCAACAGGAGCTTTGTGGTGGATATTCAGTTTTCCTCGTACAAAAACTTCTATTCCGCTTTTGGGCATATAATTAAATTCTAGGGAGGAATGATAACTATTACTTTTTTGAATAGCATAGTTATCAATTGTAGTGTTGAGGTTGTCATCTACACTATTTTGTTTATTTACGTCGTAGACAGAAATTAGGTGATAATCGTTATAATAATTCAAATAAATGGAATAAGTCTTCTTTGTGTAGGCTACAGTAGAATTATGCAGAACTATTCCATCATCTTTATTAAGGAGATTATAGGAGAGATCAGTTGTTAAGCTCAGACTATTCGTTACAGTCAGTGTTGTAGTAAATGACAACTTAGAACGCCGATTGGTTACGTTATTTTGGTTTCTATTTTTGATCTCTGATTGATAGTAGGAATAGTAAATATCATAACGAATGGGAAAAGTAAGAAATTTTCTTTTCGTTCTTTTTAAAATCGCATCAAAACTCAAAGCATTATCATATAGGATATTGTTCCAACGATTGTCCATATAATCCCCATTGTTTCTGTATTCATTATACGTGTACAAAAAAGATAAATCTAAAGCGGTACTATCGTTTAGTATCGTATTAAAAGAAAATAGGGAACCTGTATTCAAATACTTCATATGCTGTTTGTATTTATTTATTGTCTCCTGCGGTGGGATGTTATAGTCTCTTGTTGTTTGGTTCTTGGGCGTGTAGAAGAATAGGGAAGAGCTAATGCTACTTTTGTCCGTCAGCTTTATACTAATTTCGGGTTGTACAGTTAATGCAGATGAGATTGTCTTGTCCTTACTGCTATTTATTTTTATGGAGTTGGAAGACGTGGAACTATGGCTGTCAAAAAAGGATTCTCCTGATCGAATGGGCAAGGATAGGGTTACCCTGTCTTTTTTGAAAAAGGAATTAGCATTTAGAACGTAATCTTCTTTATTTAGGTTATACCCCATCATTAAATCTTCTCGAAAATAATTGAATAGATTCTCTTTTAAGACGATGTTTAGTACAGGTTCTCCTGTAGCACCATAAGCAGCATGACCATAGGGAATGACCTCAATCGAACGGATGTTTTTAGGGTCAATATTCTCAATTTTACCTAGGTGTTTTTTGCCATTGACGATTACCGTTACTTCTCGTCCCTTATACATTATTTTCTCACCTTGTACAAAAAATAGCGGTAACGTCTCTATTATATGAAACACGGTAGGATTCTCACCTAAAAGCTGCTCCTTGATTTTATATCTAATCGTACTTGCATCATTTTTTGTAGGGGAAGCATAGATGAATAATTCAGATAAAGTTTGATTTTCTTTAGCTAGAATTACGCGTTTGTTTTCATTTAATTCCTTCCAACTGTATTGCTTGCTGCTGTAATCTTCTTTAAATAAGAGATAAGTAGATGTGCTGTCGCCACGAATAACGATTTCTCCTTGATTGTTCGTTTTTAATTCTTTTGCAGTAGCCATATCAATAAAAACAACTTCTTCAATAGGTAGGTGAGCGGAATCATAAACCTTTATCTTTAATTCATTCGTTTGAGCAAAGGCCTTTATAAAGCAAAAAATAAAACAAAATAAAAAAACTTCACTCCTCATATCTCAATTATTTAGTATGGATTAAAACGTCTTTAACAAAGTAGATCTTTAGTTGAATGCACAGTTGATTTTCTAAGTGAATAATGAAATTAAAAAGGAATTATTTTAAAAAAAAGAAACACCTGAAACCTTAACAAGAACGGGAGTTGAACATCAAAAAACGTTAATTAAGCAATCAATTAAATTGAGGTAAAAAGTGATGAAATGAAATGAAAAAGACGGGAGTTTTTAGTTGAAACGAATAAGATAACAGGGAATAAAATCAACTTGATTTAGTACCTATTATCTCGTTCAGTTGATTATTTTTACTACCTTGAATACCTATAAAAAAAAACAAGATGTCTACTCGCGAATTACTGCTTGATTTTCTGTCTTTCTTGCGAAGACCTACTACCGAGAAAAGTACACAAACACCTGCACAGGCCATTGTGCATCTGTTCCGTTTGTGGTGTTGCCTATTCGTGTTTATTATATTTGGTGGTGTTTTGGTTGATTCCATTATTGATGTACCACAACACGATCGATTTGAGGAAGTGATGGAACAAATTGGCGTGGTCGGATTTGTTGTATTTGCAGTGTTGGTCGGGCCTTTATTGGAAGAGGTTGCTTTTCGATTAGCCATGCGTTTTCGCTTGCGTTATGTGTTGATAGGTGCAGTGGCCTTTGTGCTGTATATGGGACAAGTCGCTTCTACCGTCATTGGGCAATACAGTGATACAGCTATGTTGTTCTTTTCTGTTGTAATGCTGCTGTTACTCGTTGGTTTTATCAGCGTATGCATCAAAAAACCAGCAGCCATGGCAAAGCGTTGGACCACTTATTTTCCCTTGGTATTCTATGGATTGTCTTTTTCTTTTGCGTTGATCCATATTTTTAATTTTGAAGAATTTCCGTTGCGCGTAATCCTCTTAGCTCCCATTATTACACTCCCTCAATTTATTTTGGGTTTGGGAATGGGATATTTGCGCATGCGCTTTGGATTTTGGTATGGTTATCTCTTTCACGTATTGAATAATGGCTTCGCTTTGAGCGTATTTTTATTGCTACCACATTAATTGGAGATAGCTAAAAAAGAGGAACGGAGAAATCGCATAAATTGTTACTTTTGTATAAAATTTACAAGTTATGAATAGCATTCATTGGCACACAAAAGCATTTGAGGAATTGACGTTGGATGAGTTGTATGATATCATGCAATTGCGTACCAATATTTTTGTTGTTGAACAACATTGTCCTTACCCTGAATTAGATGGAAAAGATAAAAATTGCTTGCATGTGTTTGCTACACAACATGGAAAGGTAATCGCTTATGCTCGCATTGTACCCCCTGGATTGAGCTACAAAGAAATCTCAATCGGAAGAGTGGTCGTGGATGCAGCCCATAGAAAAGATGGATTAGGTAAGATTTTAATCGCCCTTACCCTTGAAAAAATAGAAGAAGAATTCGATCAACAACCCATTCAAATCGGAGCGCAAACGTATTTAAAGAAATTCTATGGCTCTTTTGGATTTGAAGCCGTTTCAGAAGAATATTTGGAAGATGGTATCCCTCATGTGGATATGATTCGTAAGTAGTGATTCGTAAGTAGTGATTCGTAATGCGTGATGGGAAATGAGTTAAGGGAAATTTTATCTTGAGATAAAAAGAGATTTCTTTCAGATATAAAAAAGAGATGGCCTGCAACTGCAAGCCATCTCTTTTTTACATTTATATTTTTATACTTTATTTGTACATGATCAATGGCTCCAAAGCGATTACTTACCAACATTCACTAGTCTAGTGTAAAGAAAATAAAGGTTTTAATTGGGAATCCTTCGAGCTTCCTTCAACAGTTCTTCGACAAAAAAGCTGTTTTTATAAGTATTCTCAAAGCATTGTCCTAGCATTGTCGAAGAAAGATCTAACAAAAGGGTAGCTAATCACTACAAGACATACCAAAAGGCCAATCCTTGAAACAAGGTTGACCTTTTTGTAATTTGACTTATTTATGTGCGCTTTGTGTTGCGCATGGTTTGCTCGTTGTGGTTTGTTTGATAAAATGAATATGAAGAAAATGTGATCGCTCATTCCTCTAACTAGCAAATGATATTAGTTAGAGCATTGGAGTAAAAGAGGAGATAAAACGCGTAAATTATCTCATTTATCTCACCTCGTTTATATTTTGTTTGGGTGTTCGATGAACCTACACTGCGTTTCGATTTACTCGTTGTATTTTTATTCGATAAAATTCACCCTTCTCCCATCTCCATTACACTTGTTTCAACTTCCACTTACCTCGTCTAAAGGCGATAAATGCCAATACAGCAATTAGGGTTTCAGCAGCGGGAATGGCGATAAAAACACCTTCTGCTCCCCAGTTAAAAAAGTACACCAGGGCATAAGCCAAAGGAATTTGAAAGAGCCAGAAGCCCACAAAGTTGAGGATGGAAGGCGTCAGTGTGTCACCAGCACCATTAAATGCATTCATCAGCGTCATTCCAATACCATAGAAGATAAAACCACTTGCGCCGATGTACATGGCTAAAATAGCGATCGATTTAATATCCTCTTGTGTGGTAAAGATTGAAGCAAGGGAATTTGCGAGGGTAAAGAAGATAATCGTAACGATGGTCATGTAGATGACGTTGTATTTTAAGGTGGTCATGACTGATTGAGCGGCGCGTTCCGGGTCTTTATTACCCAAGTGTTGTCCTACTAAAGTAGAGGCCGCGTTACTTAATCCCCATGCAGGTAAGATAAAGAAGATCATTAAACGCAAACAGGTTAAGAAACCAGAAGATCCAATTTCGCCACTACTCTGAGCGACGATACGCGCTAAGATAACCCAACTACAGGTTGAGATCATATATTGTACCATGCCGGGAATGGCAATTTTTAGAATGTGCCAAACCTTTTCCCCTTGCATTTTGAAGTAGTGCCATTTTAGCTGAATTAACGAGTCTTTACGCGTTAAAAAGTAAATCTGATATAAGACCCCCACACTTCGTCCAATGGCTGTGGAATAAGCCGCACCGTCTAATCCCATTTCAGGAAAAATCCACCAGCCTCGTACCATGATCGGACAGAGTATAATATTGAATAAATTACCCAACCACAAACTCTTCATGGCAATTGCAGCATTTCCTGCGCCTCGAAAAATACCGTTAATCAGAAAGAGCATCATAATAGAAACACAGCTCACTAATAGAATGCGCGTATAGCCATAGCCATATTCCGCGGATTCTTCAGAGGCACCCATCCAAATCAACCAATCTTTGGCGTAAATAAAGCCAAAAACGCTTAACACAACAGTGATGATGGTAGCTATGGTGATCGCTTGTGCCGCATTAATAGAGGCTTGTTCTCTATCTTTCTCGCCAATGCGTCGGGCGATGATAGCAGTAGCAGCCATGCTAATTCCGATGCAAATCGCGTAAATAATAGAGAGTAGGGATTCCGTTAACCCCACCGTTTGTATGGCAAATGCACTTTCTTTGAGGTGACCTACAAAATACAAATCAACCAAAGCAAATACAGATTCCATCAACATTTCAAACATCATGGGAATCGCCAATAAAAGCACCGCTTTATTGGTCGGAATTTGGGTTAAATCTAAGTTTTCATTTGAAAAGGATTGCCTGATAAATGCAAGAACGCCTTTTTTTGAAGCTACTTCAGTCGTCATATGATGGGGAAAAAGTAAGCAAATGTATTATTTTATTTAAAAAACAGAACATAAATTATACCAACGGTTTTAGTAGTAGGGAAGATGAAGTATCTTTGCGATATGTTAGAAATTTTGTATCAAGATGAATACTTAGTAGCTATTAATAAACCACGTGATTTATTGGTACACAAGTCGATTATAGCCAGTGATATTCAAGAGTATGCTGTGCAAATCTTACGCGATCAAATCGGGCAATACGTCTATCCCGTTCATCGATTAGATCGAAAGACCTCTGGAGTATTGTTATTTGCATTGAACAAAGAGGTTCTAAAACAACTCAATGCTATTTTTGCAACAAGACAAGTAGAAAAAAAGTATGTGGCTATAGTACGCGGTTATACGGCTGATGAAGAAACGATAGACTATGCCTTGACCAATGATAGTGGCCAATTACAAGAGGCAAAAACCTATTATAAAACACTAGAGCGCGTGGAGGTTGCTATTCCTTTTGGAAAACATCCAACTTCGCGTTATTCTTTAGTAGAAGCTTATCCTGAAACTGGACGTCAACATCAATTGCGCAAACATTTCAAACATGTTTTTCACCCCATTTTAGGAAGTCGCCCCCATGGGTGTAACAAGCAAAATAAATTGTGGTTGGATCAATTTGGCTTAACCGCCATGTTGTTACACGCCGTTGAATTGACTTTTGAACATCCGATAACCCAAGCGCATATTCACTTGCGGGCAACCCTAGACGAGCAGTATGAAAAGTATAATGCACATTTGGGATTTACCTTGGAACCGTACTATAATAGAGAATAAAAATAAAAAAGCCCAGTAAAACTGAGCTTTTTTTATGAAAAGAAATCGAATTAGATTTCGCTTAATTTATCTAAAGTGTAAATAATTAATTGATCAACTGCTGCATAGGGATCTTCTGAAAAAGTACCATTTGCACGGTTGGCAATAATAGTATTTAACGAAACGGCATGGTGTCCCAATAGTTTGGATAAACCGTAAATCGCAGATGTTTCCATTTCAAAATTGGTAATGCGATAATCGCCAAAGGCAAAGTTGTCAATTTTGTGATTCAACTCAGGATCCTGAATAGCTAAACGCAATACGCGTCCTTGTGGTCCGTAGAATCCACCTGCAGTTCCCGTAATTCCTTTGAAGGTTTGATCGCT
The DNA here is from genome assembly GCF_050522745.1 of Myroides sp. C15-4. Classification (NCBI taxonomy): domain Bacteria; kingdom Pseudomonadati; phylum Bacteroidota; class Flavobacteriia; order Flavobacteriales; family Flavobacteriaceae; genus Myroides; species Myroides sp. C15-4. The sequence goes on from NZ_JBMVQX010000032.1 coordinate 8,322, forward strand.
ACTCAGTTTATCTTCCAGCCAAGGGCTATTTTGAATGAAATAAGGACGTCCTTTTCTCAAATCCCAATGGGTATGACGGATAAAAGCCTCTTCCATATCGAAATCAGTAATATCTTCAATGAGGTAAGAACGCATCATATTGTCTAAACCTAATCCATATTGAGAAAGAACAAAACTATTTACGGGAATATCTGCTTGTAATGATCCCGAAGTACCAATACGCACAATATTAACCGAAGTCAATTCTTTCTTAATTTCTCTAGTTTCTAAATCAATATTGAACAAAGCATCAATTTCATTGATAACAATATCGATATTGTCAGGACCTATTCCCGTTGAAATGACAGAAAAACGCTTGCCTTTGTAGGTTCCTGTATGGGTTTTGAATTCCCTTTTTTGCGTTGAAAATTCAATCGTATCAAAATGTCTTGAAATGCGATCTACACGATTCTGGTCTCCAACAAAAATGATGTTTTCTGCTAAGTGTTCTGGTCTTAAATTCAAATGGTACACACTGCCATCTGGATTTAAAATAAGTTCGGATGATTTTATTTTCATGCTCTTTATTTTTTAACCGCCTACACGTTTTACTTTGTAGCCTTTTTTTTGTAAATACTCCATAATTTTATCGCGAAAATTACCCTGAATGATAATCTCGCTGTCTTTGGCACTCCCTCCAACACCGCAAAGTGTCTTCAAGTCTTTGGCTAATGCTTTTAAATCGTCCTCATTTCCTTCAAAACCTTTGATAATCGTAGCAATTTTACCGCCTCTGTTTTTTTTGTCTAAATGAGCTTCTAGTCGCTGCTCACTAGGAGCTGGCGTTTCTTCTACTTCCTCTCGCTCAAGTTCAAAGTCTTTATTCGTTGAAAAAACAAAACCGCCTAGATCTTCTAGACTACTGATTTTTTTTGCCATTATTTTAAATTAGGTTGATGGATTTACTTGTGTGGGGTAACTCAAAGATAGTGAAAAATTGGAAATGGGAAAAGAGGAATTGGAAAATGGAGACGGGAGATGGGAAATGGGGAAAGTTACCTCTCTCCCTTTTCCCTTTTCTCATCTCTAATAAGCTATTTTATCAATCCCAATTCAACTAAGCGTTGGTGTAAGAATTCACCAGCTGTGATATCGTCAAATTTTTTCGGATGGGTTTCATCAATACAGTTTTCTAGGCAATTCAATGGCATATCACTAATAGGATGCATGAAGAAAGGAATAGAAAATCTCGAAGTTCCCCATAATTCTCTAGGGGGATTCACCACTTGGTGGATGGTTGATTTTAAGCGGTTATTGGAATGTCTAGATAGCATATCACCAACATTGATGACTAATTCATCCTCTGCAGCGATCGCATCAATCCATTCGCCCTTGTGGTTTTGTACTTGCAATCCTTTTCCTTGGGCACCCATGAGTAAGGTAATCAAGTTGATATCTCCATGAGCAGCAGCGCGAACCGCATTTTTAGGTTCATCCGTAATTGGAGGGTAGTGGATTGGTCTTAGAATACTGTTTCCATTTTTGACAAATTTATCGAAGTAAAACTCGTCAAGTCCCAAGTAAAGGGCCAAAGCACGTAAAACGTAAATACCTGTTTTTTCGAGCATTTGATACGTTTCCTTTCCAATAGGATTAAATTGAGGTAATTCATCTACCATCACATTGGCAGGATAGCTTTTTTCCAATTCAGGATTGTCTTCTACATACTGTCCGAAGTGGAAAAACTCTTTTAAATCACCTTCTGATCTTCCTTTTGCGTGTTCTTTTCCAAAAGATACATAGCCCCTTTGGCCACCAATGCCAGGGATTTCGTATTTCTTTTTGGTCTCTAAGGGAAGGTTGAAAAAATTGCGGACTTCTGTGTACAGATTTTCAACTAATTGATCATCTAAAAAGTGTCCTTTTAATGCTACGAATCCAATTTCTTCGTAGGCTTGGCCGATTTCATTTACAAACTTTTGTTTACGTACCGGGTCATCCGATAGGAAATCACGTAAGTTAACACTAGGAATGTTTTGCATTTTCTAAGTTGTTAGTTGCTCTTACTGTTTTATAGAAAACAAAAGTAGGTAAAATAGATTATAGTATCGAAATATAACATTTATTTAATAGTGCGAGACAAATGGACGATTCAGTACCATATTCTTTTTGTAAATGTGTTTTTAGTATGTATTAAAGGGAAATAGTTAAAAAAAATGAATTTTATTTCATAACTGTCCTTTTATTTGTAGGTTTTTACCCTACATCTGCAAACTATTTTTAGTACAAAATATGAATTGTCTGATTTTTTTTTTAAATTTCGTTAGAAATAAATAAAAAAGAGATATATGAAATTACCTATTGTATTAAAATCAAATGAATTTGTGGTATTGGTTACGGTTGATATAGATCCAAAGTATGAATTAAAAGAAATGGACCCATTTTATGCAAGTTTACCAAAAAGTTTTAAACCTATTTTTCAAAAAATGGACAACTCTACGATTCGCGTGTATTGCATTAGCAATAATGAAGATGATTTAATGTTTTGTTTACGTCAAACAGGATATAAAACCACTTTACTATAGCGATGTTGTTAGCCAAATATTCCAAAAGACATAGTCCATGCTTTTAAACTGTTTCTCCTTTTAGGTGTAAACAGTTTTTTATTTTAAACTGAACTGAAAAAACAAGTGTGCGGTCCCGTATTGCTTTTTTCAAAAGATAGGGACTAGCGTCCTAGGCTAAATTATTTCCCTTTTTGTCATTCATTCTTTCACTATGTATAGCCTATACAACCCCAATGTAAATTGATGGGAGTGTAAAAGCAAGAATACTCTTTTCTCTATAAGCCGATTAATAATGAAACGGAAACGTTTGGTTATGCGATCAGGAAATTTTTCTTATCTCAAAAAGCAAAATTTGAGAAAAAGTGAAATAAAAAGAAATCTATACCGTTATATAAAGAAGATAAGCCCGTTTGTTTTTATTTTTTGCTAAAAAATAGTTTAAAATGAGAACATGGATTCCCTTTTTTCCCTGTTTTGTAGAAATAGCAAGGTGCGGTGAAAAAAAACTGCGATTTCCTTTTGGATTTTATTAAGGGGAAGTGTGATAGGCTGCGTTAAAATTGTTAATTAGCAAAGGAAGGGTTTTTTTATACTCGTTTTTAAGTATTTGTTAAATTATTGGTTTTATTGTTTATTTTTATAGAATATTATTTTTTTATTTACAAATAATTATTTAAATTTATAATTGAAACTCTAAAATAATGAGTAATAAAAGTTAAATTATTACTAAATAAAAAAAGTTGGTTTTTTTTGGTATGTTGTTTGGGTTTATCTTTGTAACGTAAAAGATTGAGAATATGATATTGGCTTTAACTGTTTCATTATTTCCCTCTTGTGGAAGTGATAATTTAACTGAAAAAGGACAGAAAGAAAATGATACAAAGCAACTGGATCTCTTGAAAAAAGAGGATTCAGAAGGGGTGTTTTTCAAAATACTAGCACAGGATTCCCTGCAAACAATTACCATCAGTAAAAAGGGAATTGTATACGCTAGTTTAAAACCCAATGTAAAAATTGTTTTTCCTTATGAGGAACCACTGATTGAAGGGGAAGGTAGAGTGTATCGATCAGCCACTGCAAATGAGAAAATTGAGATTGTGATCTACAAAGATGACAGCGCTCGTTCTTTTTTAGATGGTAGATTTGATCATTCCGTAGCCGTGAGTTTAAGTAAGAAAGACGGAGTTGAAACTGACTTTGCTTGTTTTGGACACTATTTATATGATAAAAAATTATCTGGAAATTGGGTTTTCAAAGCATTTGAAAATAAAAAGATTGAAGAATTAGGAATTAATCAAATTCCTTTAGTGTGTATTGATGTCAATACGCGTAGTTTTTCAGGTAGTGGTGGAAATCATATGATCTATGGTGACCTTCGTTGTGAAGGTGATAGTATCGCTTTTAAAATTGTCCTATCTCCAGATTATGTTTCATTGAACGAAAGCAGAGAGAAAGAATTATTAGAAATTCTTGAAGAATGCGATCGCTATGAATTAGATGGAGATGATTTAAATTTACTTATAGGAGAAGAGCTAAAATTGCAATTTTTTAGAGATACCTATAACGTTTAAAATTGGAAGAAATTAATGCAATAAAAAAAGGTTGAAAACTACTTGTTTTCAACCTTTTTTAAATCTTCTGGTTTGACCGCATCTCTTCGGTCTTCCACGATTTTGTAAGCATTGACAATACGCTTCACTAATTTGTGGCGAACAATGTCTTTATCATCGAGGTATAGCATGCCAATACCTTCTACATCTTTCAGAATTTCGATTGCCTCTTTTAATCCAGAGGAAACTTTTCGCGGTAAATCAATCTGACCAGGATCTCCTGTAATGATGAACTTGGCATTTTTACCCATACGCGTCAAAAACATTTTCATCTGAGAGTGGGTAGTGTTTTGTGCTTCATCTAGTATGACAAACGCGTGATCTAAAGTTCTTCCACGCATAAAAGCCAAAGGTGCAATTTGAATAACCCCTTTGAAAAGATAATCTTCTAAGGTTTGTGGAGGGATCATATCGCGTAATGCATCGTATAAAGGTTGCATGTATGGATCTAATTTTTCCTTCATGTCCCCAGGTAAAAAACCTAAGTTTTCACCCGCCTCTACTGCAGGACGCGTCAGGATAATTCGCTTGACTTCTTTGTTTTTTAACGCGCGAACAGCTAAAGCAACACCAGTGTAGGTTTTTCCCGTACCTGCTGGGCCAATGGCAAATACCATGTCGTTTTTCTCTACAAATTTGACTAACTTTTGCTGGTTATCTGTCATTGCTTTGATTAGCTTTCCACCAACGCCATGGACTAAAACATCATCTAATGCTGTGGTCTGCTGTAAATCGCTATCCATAACAATGCGCTCAATCGCATTCTCATCAATTTTATTATATCGAGTAAAGTATTTGATCAAACGGACAAATTTGCGTTCGAATTCATCTAAAACTTCTTCTTCTCCATAGATTTTTAACAGCGATCCGCGAGCAATTATTTTAACACGTGGGTAAAGCTTTTTTAAGACATCTAAATGTAAGTCTTGAGGTCCCCAAAACTCTTTAGGGCTAATTTCCGATAGTTCTATTATTCTTTCGTTCAATACTAATACGAATTAATTAAAAAAATAGTCTAATTTTGTATTTCAAATCTACTATAAAAAAATTGATTTTTCTTATAAAACAGAGACTAAAAAATAATGCAGCGAATAATTACATTAACAACTGATTTTGGATATACCGATTATTATGTAGGAGTTTTAAAAGGGAAGATCTATTCTAATATTCAAAATTGTAATGTAGTGGATATCTCGCATGGTGTGAGAAATTATCGAGTGGCTGATGCGGGATTCGTACTTTCTATGGCTTATAGCCATTTTCCGAAAGGAACCATTCATATTTTATCTGTAGCCTCTGCTATCCTGCCTTTTTCACCTGCTATTTGCGTCAAATACCAAGATCACTATTTTATCGGAACAGATAATGGAGCAATTGCCGTTACGCTGGGAACACATGAGTTTGAACAGGCCGTTGCAATTAACCATGTCGAAGGAATGAGTACCAATGATGTCTTTGTCTATTGTGCCTATCAGTTGTGTGAAGGGAAAGAATTACACGCGATCGGTCAACCGATTGATAGCTTGTACAAAATGAATCTACTCGTTGAAAATTTAACGATCAAACCCAATCTGATTATCGGAACCTATGTCTATGAAGATAAGTTTGGTAATCTCGTGAGCAATATTTCAAGAGAACTATTTGAACACGTAGGACGTGGAAGAAACTTTGGTATTCGAATAAAAAATCGTACAATTACAAAAATAAACGAATACTATGCCGATTTTAATGCCAATGATCCTAGTGAACTCAGCAATAAAGCAGGAGAATTACTCGCTTTGTTCAATGAAGTAGGGCAGCTGGTGATCGCCATTATGTATTCTACAACCAATGAACCTGGTGGTTCTATTCGAACACTGTTAGGTGTGAATTTAGAAGACCAGCTGTTTATCGAATTTAGTGAAGAGTAATCTAAAGTAAAAAAATATGTTTGTACGTATAGTAAAACTTACCTTACAAGAGGATAGAATCGATGATTTTTTAAATCATTTTGAAAAATATAAGGATCAAATTCGCAACTTTCCTGGTTGCCAATTTTTGGAAGTTTACCGAGATAAACATCAAACGAATATCTTTTTTACGTATAGCTATTGGTCTGAGGAATCCAACTTAGCAACGTATAAAAAATCGACGTTATTTGGCGAAGTATGGCCTTATTTCAAAACGCTGTTTAAGGAAAAAGCCGAAGCGTGGAGTGTGGATAAATACGCTACTTTAAAATAATCGCCTGTACGATATGAAAGCACTGTGTTTGCGCGAAATAAAATCCTTTTTTGGATCGCCTATTGGCTATCTAGTTATCATTGTCTTTTTGATTATTAATGGATTATTTCTGTGGGTTTTCGATGGAGATTACAATATCCCTCAAAGTGGTTTTGCTGATTTATCTCCCTTCTTCTTTTTGTCTCCTTGGGTGTTTTTGTTTTTAATTCCCGCCGTGACGATGCGAAGTTTTTCGGAAGAGATTAAACAGGGAACCATAGAGTTGTTATTAACGAAACCTTTATCTCCTTGGCAAATTGTATTAGGCAAGTTTTTTGGTGTATTAGCCTTGGTGATTTTGGCAGTTTTACCAACACTTGTTTATGTTTGGGTCTTGCAAAATAACCTCTTAGCAGGACAGACTTTTGATATGGGCAGTGTAATCGGTTCGTATTTAGGACTTGTTTTTCTCGGAGCTGCCTATGTAGCTATGGGGATTTTCGCCTCATCACTAACGAGTAATCAGGTGGTATCGTTTATTTTAGCTGTCTTATTCTGCTTAATTGCCTCGTATGGCTTGAGTATGTTAGATCGCGTACCAGCTTTACACGGTATTGGAAGATTGGGGATTAACGCCCATTTTAGCAGTATTTCAAAAGGGGTAGTTGACACCAGAGACCTGCTTTATTTCCTCTCTTTTTCTGCCTTATTTTTGAGTTTAACCGTATTCCGAATCAATCAATTGCGCAAATAATGAAAAGAGAAACAAAGAAAAATATTGTTCAGCTCGGGAGTTTTATTGCTGGAATTGTACTGTTAAACGGTATAGGAGCTTATGTGCACCATCGTTTTGATTTGACACAAGACAAGCGTTATACGCTTTCTCCAATTACCAATGAAATTATTGATCAAGTAGAAGAACCTATTTTAATTGAGGTGTTGCTAGAAGGTCAGTTTTCTCAAGAATTTGTGAAATTACAAGCGGAAACACGCCAACTATTGGAAGAGTTTAGCGCTGAAAATTCTAATATCTTATTTCGATTTGTCAATCCGCTAGAAGAAGGAGGAGGAACGGAGGATCAAATTGTAAGTAATCTGTATGAACTCGGAGCAAAGCCCGTTACGCTTACAGTAAACAATAAAGGAATGCAATCGCAAGCGTTAGTTTTTCCATGGGCCTTTGTTAACAAAGGAGAGCAGATGGTGAAAGTACAATTGTTGAAAAATATGATTGGAGCTAATACGGAAGAAAAAGTATTGACTTCGATTCAACATTTGGAATACGCTTTTACAGAAGCGATTGCGAAAGTAAATACACCGAAGTCGAAAAAGATCGCCATTCTAAAGGGCAATGGTCAAATCGAGGATCCTTATCTCGCCGATTTTTTAATTAGTGCGAAAGACAACTATCACCTGGCGCCTTTTACTTTGGATTCGGTGGCTCAATCACCGCAAGCCACTCTAGTGCAACTACAAGAATTTGATCTGGCTATTATGGCCAAACCCACAAAAGAGTTTGACGAAAAACAAATCGAAGTTTTGGATCAGTTCATTATGAATGGAGGAAAAACGCTGTGGCTGTTGGATCAAGTACAAGCCGATTTTGACAGCTTACGAACTAAAGGTTCGCTATTTGCGTATCCTAAAGATCAATCTCTAGGAGAGATGTTGTTTAAATATGGGGTGAGAATTAACCCGTTGTTAGTTAAAGACGAAGTAGCAACCCCCATCAAACTCGCACTGGGGCGTCAAGGTAGTGAAACACAGTATGGTGAATTTATTTGGAAATTCGCTCCCTTTGTTTATCCAGAGTCTACACACCCAATAGTGAAAAATATAGAAGGGGTTCGCTTGGATTTTGCCTCTCCCATTGATACCCTGAAAAATGAAATAAAAAAAACAGTGCTGTTGCAATCATCGCCTTATTCCTTGACCGTAGGTACGCCAACGGAAATTAATTTGGATATGATCAATGAAGAATCTAACCCAGAACACTACAGTGAAAAAGGAAATTATATCCTCGGTGTTTTGTTAGAAGGACAATTTAAGTCTGTTTTTGAAAATAGAGTCTTGCCATTTGCTTTGCCAAATGCTAAAAAACGAAGCGAGCATAACAAAATGATTGTTATCAGCGACGGAGATATCATCAAAAATCAATTGGATCAAAATTATCAACCGATGGAATTAGGTTATGATAAATGGACCAATAAATTATACGGAAATAAAGAGTTTTTGTTTAATGCAGTAAACTATCTTTTGGATGATTCAGGACTGATTAACCTTCGTACTAAGGAAGTTAAAATTCCAGTTTTGGACAAGATGCGTGTTTTTGAACGCTATTCAACAATTCAGTTTATCGTATTAGGTATTCCCATTCTTGTGGTACTCTTACTTGGATTTTTGTTTTCTTTCTTTAAAAGAAAGACTTTTGTTAAAAAGTAGTGCAGATTCTGCTTTTATTATTGAAGTTAAACGAATATATTTGTAGGTGTAAAGCCTTTTACATATAAAATTATTTTAATATGAAGTTTATAGTATCGAGTTCCTATTTGTTGAAGCAATTACAGGTATTAGGAAGTGTTATTAGTAGTAGTAATACGTTACATATATTAGACAATTTCTTGTTTGAATTGGATAATAATATCTTGAGAGTTTCAGCTTCTGACTTAGAAACAACAATGTCTGCTAGCCTAGAGATAGAATCAACTAGTCAAGGAAGTATCGCTGTTCCTGCTAAGTTATTGTTGGAAACATTGAAAACATTTCCTGAGCAACCATTAACTTTCTCAGTAAAGGAAAACAATACGATTGAAATTAGTTCTGATGTTGGTAAGTATGTATTAGCTTATTCAGCAGGAGATGAGTTCCCTAAAGCAGAAAGCTTAGAAGATCCATCGAGAACAGAAGTGTCTGCAGGAGTATTGGCAACAGCGATCAGTAAAACGATATTTGCAGCAGGAAACGACGATTTAAGACCTGTTATGTCAGGGGTATTCTTCCAGTTTGCTCCAACAGGATTAATTTTCGTTGCTACAGATGCACATAAATTAGTGAAATATTCTCGTACAGATATTACTTCACCAAGTGAAGCAAGTTTTATCATGCCGAAGAAACCATTGAATATTTTAAAAAATATCTTAATGGCATCTGGTGCGGATGTAGTGATTGAATTTAATGATTCAAATGCGAAATTTACATTCGATAACTATGCACTAACGTGTCGTTTAATTGATGGTAAATATCCAAACTACGAAGCAGTAATTCCTAAAGAAAATCCAAATAGATTGTTGTTAAACCGAGTTCAATTCTTGAATTCAGTTCGTCGTGTGGCAATTTATGCCAATAAAACAACCCATCAAATCAGATTGCGTATCGCTGGTACGGAGTTGAATATCTCAGCAGAAGATATCGATTACTCAAACAAAGCAGATGAGCGTCTAACTTGTGATTACCAAGGAGATGATATGCAAATCGGATTTAACTCAAGATTCTTATTGGAAATGTTGAATAACCTTCAGTCTGATGAGATTCAATTAGAAATGTCATTGCCTAATAGAGCAGGTATCCTAACACCCGTTGATGGTCTAGAGGATGGAGAAGCAGTTACGATGCTTGTAATGCCTGTTATGTTAAATAACTAATACAGTTTGCAGTTGACTGTTTACGGTAAACTATAAACCGTCAACTGTGAACAAAAAAGCAACCAATCGGTTGCTTTTTTATTTTTGATAAAACTCGATCGAATGAAATCTTCAAAATGCATTTTAATTACTGGTGGAGCTGGCTTTATAGGAAGTCATGTGGTGCGTAAATTTGTCAACGCTTTTCCTGAGGATACGATTGTCAATTTAGATGCCTTAACGTATGCAGGAAACTTGACAAATGTTGAAGATATTGCAGCTGCTGCTAATTATCGATTTGTTCAAGGTGATATTCGCGATGAAGCTTTTGTTGAACAGCTTTTCGAATCTTATTCGTTTACCCACGTCATTCATTTAGCTGCTGAATCTCATGTTGATCGTTCCATTGTGGATCCTTTAGCCTTTGTGACAACTAATGTCTTAGGAACGGTGATTTTACTAAACGCTTTTCGCAAGCGATGGGAGCATAATTGGGAAGGAAAGATCTTTTACCATATTAGTACGGATGAGGTCTATGGTACATTAGGGATGGACGGATTGTTTTCTGAAACAACGGCCTACGCGCCTAATTCGCCCTATTCTGCTTCAAAAGCTAGTTCGGATCACTTTGTTCGCGCTTATGGAGAAACGTATCAAATGCCTTATTTAATTAGCAATTGTTCTAATAATTATGGTCCTAATCAATATCCTGAGAAATTAATTCCGCTAACTATACAGTGCATACTTCAAGGAAGAGAAATTCCTGTTTATGGAACAGGTGAAAATGTTCGAGATTGGTTGTATGTGGAAGATCACGCAGCAGCTATTCATTTTATATTTACACGTGGAAAAATAGGCGAAACCTATAATGTAGGAGGATTTACTGAATTGAAAAACATTGCCTTAGTTCACATGCTGTGTCAGGAGGTAGATCTTTTATTGGGACGAGAAGCAGGCAGTAGTCAACAGCTCATTCGCTTTGTAACAGATCGAAAAGGACATGATTTAAGATATGCCATTGATGCTACCAAATTGCAAGCTTTGGGTTGGACACCTACTCAAACTATTCAAGATGGTATAAAAAAGACAATTGCTTGGTATCTAGCCAATCAAGATTGGATCGTAGCAATTGAACAGCAAAAATAAAAATCAAGCTTACTTTTTTTGTACAGCCTGTAAATATTCTCGGATATAATCGTAATAATCACCTTTATAGGAAGCAATAGTATTGGCTAAACTTTCATTGGAAATCCAATGGTTAGAAAGAGCAATCTCCTCTATGCAGGCAATTTTTAAGCCAGTTCTCTTTTCAACTGTTTTGACAAATTCCGTCGCTTCGACTAAAGACTCATGCGTACCCGTATCAAGCCAGGCAAATCCTCTACCTAAAGGTTGTACTTGTAAGTTGTTTTGTTGTAAATACAAGTTGTTTAGGCTTGTTATTTCCAGCTCTCCTCTTGAAGAGGGTTGTAGTGTTTTAGCATATGATATTGCATTATTTGGGTAAAAATATAACCCTACTACAGCAAAGTTTGATTTGGGATTTACGGGTTTTTCTTCGATGGAAATCACTTGATTTTGTTTGTCAAATTCAACAACACCATAACGTTGCGGATCTTTGACCGTATAACCAAAAACAACTGCCTTTTGTTCTTTTTCTACCGATTCAATAGCAAGTTGTACTTTTTTCTTTAAATCGTTTCCATAAAAGATATTGTCTCCTAAAATTAAACATATAGGTTGATCTTCAATAAAATCTTCTGCAATTATTAGGGCTTGTGCAATTCCATCTGGAGTCGGTTGTACGGCATATGATAACCGAATACCCAGTTGTTCTCCTGTACCTAGTAAAGATTCGAATAGAGGCAAATCTCGTGGCGTAGAAATGATGAGAATGTCGCGAATACCAGCAAGCATTAAAGTCGATAAAGGATAGTATATCATCGGTTTATCGTATATTGGTAATAGTTGCTTTGAAATAGACAAGGTTAAAGGATGTAAACGAGTTCCTGAACCACCTGCTAATATAATTCCCTTCATAAATAATGTGTGTTTTTCCTCGATGAAAAATCGATTCATCTGATTAGGAGTTGAAAGATAAGTAAAGATTTTTGTTTAGGTTGTTATCCAACTAAAAATTTGAGAAAAAAAGCCCTAGATCAGTTCGTTTATTTAGCATTCGTCTTTTTTAAGAGTTGTTCGAATTCCTGTTTTAGGTGTATTTTATCCGCGATCGAAAAAGTATGAAAGTCAAATTTTTTGACGCATTGTTTAAGGTGTAGTTTATATTCAACAGTTTGAATATGGAGTAAAATCCCCAGTTTTTCTAGATCTTCAAGGTTGTGTTGTAAGGACACCTGATGTTGTAAGGCAGCAAAACCCAATTCGGATAAAATAACGAGTGAAAACTTTTTGATGCTGATCGGATTCTTTACTTCTAGATTGTCCAAAAAAATGTAAAAACCCAAAGGGGTAATACTGGGGTGTTCTAAATAAGTTAAAAGACTATAGATGAAGCTACAATTTGATTTTTCTTTACGTAGATTAGAAATGTTTTGTCTGAATTTGTTAGAAAATAAAGGCATAATTGTGTGAATTTTATAATTAAATTTGTGAAGAGTTGTTTTTTTTAGTTGTTCAATTAGTATGCCTTCTATTGTTAAAATGACCTTAGAACGGAGAAAAGAAATATTTTTTTTAAAAAAGAATAAAAATGCTAGATATTAAAGTGAGATCGCATGATGCGTATACTTTAGAAATGAAGGTAGGTTTTATTAAAGCCAAGGATGAACATCAAAGTGATTTTACAATCAATACTTGGATTTTCGTTCCGAATACATTGGATTTGAATCAATCGAATTACTCGAAAGATCAATTCTATTCTGATGTTAAGTCCAAAGTGCGATTTATTACCCCCGTGTATAAGTTGTCTGCTATTGTAGATGAAGGGGCTGTTCCTTTTAATAATCTGAGCTATGCTACGCATCAGTTGTTAGAAGCTGAAACCGAACAGCAAATACGAGAAGTGGAGTTTCAGTTGAAAATGTTTATGGCTATTTTTCGCAGTGCCTTGCGCAGTGCTGTTGCCGAATTTAAACAGGCGAAAGCGGATAATCGCGCAGATTTGATTCATGGGTATATTGCGTCATGTAGTGCAATTCGAGAAAAGTATAGAAGCTTGAAAGAGGATTTGATGACCAATGAACAAGTAACAGGAAAAGAATATTTGAACTACTTTAGTTTTGCTGATGAATATTTGTCTTATACCTTATTGCGTTATAGTTTTTTGTTACTTGAGCGGCTGATGCTTGTATCGGATGAACAGTTTCAATTGCTGCAATTGCAAACAAAAGAATTGATTCTTTCTGAACAAGCTTATATGAAAAGTAAAGGATATAGCTTTATTAAGGCCAATGAACAAGCGACCAATCAGGCTGTAATCTATCGTTATGCTATGTTAAACAAATACGTCGAATCGGACTTGTTGTTGGAATCGAATACAAAGAAAGACGGAGATGGCGTTTTTGTGCAACAAGTATATTACAGTATTGCTGCAGGAATATCCATGGTATTTGCAACGATTGTAGCTTTTTCTTTTCAACAAAAATACGGTAATTTTACGATGCCTTTGTTTGTCGCTTTAGTGGTGGGCTATATGCTAAAGGATCGCATTAAAGAACTGATGCGTTTTTATTTTGCAGGAAAATTAGGAGGAAAATATTTCGACAATAAAACCTCAATCAGTATTAAGGGAAGAGGAATCGGTTGGATCAAAGAAGCCGTTGATTTTATTACGGATGAGAAAGTTCCCTCAGACATTTTAAATATTCGAAATCGATCCGTCTTATTGGAGGTGGAAAATCGCATTCACAACGAAAAAATATTGCTGTATCGCAAGAAAGTTTCATTAGATCGCGGTGAAATGATGAAAGACAGTACGTATTTTTTTAAAGGGGTTCACGATATCTTTAGATTTAATTTGACGCGTTTATTGCAACGGATGGACAACCCCAAAGTACCCGTATTGAGTTTGGATGAACAAAATAAACAGGTTATCGGTTTTTATGCCGATAAAGTATATTATATTAACTTTATCTCCCAAATAGAGTATGGAAATCATACAGAATATAAACGGTACCGTCTTGTATGTCAGCGTGATGGGATTCAGAAAATTGAAGAGTTATTTACCTAGTGCAAAATTGTAACCTTGTGAAATACAAAAACGTCCTATTCTTGGGTATCAGCCTATTTTACTTTACTTGTAGTTTTGCTCAAGTTGATTCCCTGTATATTGGGAGGTATAGGCATGCGTATGGTGGATCAATACGCTTAAGTCAAGAATTTCTATCGCTCAATTACGAACAGGATGGAAAAGAGCTCGCATTCGAACCCAATCGACCAGTAAATATCGGGTTAGCTTTTGCGTGGAAAAACTCTTTTTTGAGTTATAGTCATGGTTTTTCGGGTATGCGCGATAAGGAAAAAGGAAAAAGTTCAACCGTAGACTTCCAATATCACGTTGTAGGGAAAAATTTTATGATTGACTTTTATTTTCAACAGTATAAAGGGTTCTATCGCTATGATACAGACCAAAAGGAATATTTGAGTTTTGACGATTTGAGAATCAATCTCTATGGAGGTAAATTTACCTATGTGTTTAATTCAGCTAAGTTTTCTATTGGAGCAGCCAACAATAAGAACAGCATACAAAAAAAATCGGCTGGTGCGCTTCTACTCGGAGGGTCTGGTTTTTTAAGTGTGATTAAAAACACCCCTGAATTGTCCGATGGCATTCGCGCCAACGATAGCCGAAGCTATATGTTTGGCCCAACGATTGGTTATGCGTATAATTGGGTGTTGTGGAAAAAATTTCTTGCTTCCCTTTCGATAACAGTCGGCATCAATGGTATTTTTGACGAAAACTTAAGTACAAATAGGACCGTTTTTTACGTCAACGGGCAGGTGGGTAGTGACCTCAATCTCGCTTATCAAGGTGAGGAGTGGGGAATGGGGGTTAAATCTTCCTTGAGTGCTTTGTATTTCAATAAAGTAGAAGGGTATACGACTCAATTGTCCAACAAGAGCTTTTCCTTGTTTTTAACCAAGCGATTTACATTGAAAAAAGATCCAAAAATCTTGCAATATGACTTGATTGATTTGTTGGATCCTTCTACGTATTAGTTATATTCTTTAATAAAATTGAGGGAATTGGAATCGAGGGTTTGTTCTCCACTATAGCGGTAGCAGACAAGGTGTCCATTCTTGGCTACACTGTAATCGAGGCAACACGTATTAGGTGTTAAAATCTGTGGTTGTTGTGTTGCGTTGACTTTCATCCAATAATGACCGAAGAATACGGGTTTAGCTGTTCTTGAATAAAAGTTTATTTGTTGAACATTGATCGGTTCATCTACATGATGCTTGATTACTGAAGCGCTCACTGTATTTAATGTATGCGGTTTTTGGGGCTCTTCCCACCATTTTACACGGAAGGAATGGCGTATAATCCCGTCTTTATCAATAAAGGATTGATTGTTGGGAAGGTCGATTTCTTTACCTTTTAATACAATTTCAACGGCTTGATATAAAGCTGTTCCCGCTGTACATGCTTCTTCGAATAAATCGCTAGTCAAACAATGATCAGGTAGTCGTGTTTTTAGGTAATCCACACTTACATCGTCCCAACAAGCGTGAATAGCTCTAAAGGAATCATTTTCATAAAAAAGAGGTAAGGTCTTAAACCATTCAATATACATTTTGTACAGGTTGGGCTTTTGCATAAAAGCGGCCATGGTGATCGCATGTTGATTGAAATTTTTCTTGCTGTGTTCGCGTAAGTACGTACCGTCGACAGTAAGTGTATTGTAGCAAATTGCATTGTATTCATGATTTCCCATTAGTGCAATCGCTTCTCCATTGTCAACCATGTTTTTGACAATTTCTAAAACTTCAACAACATTCACGCCACGGTCGATGTAGTCACCTAAAAATAAAGCTTTTCGTTCAGGATGTTGATAATAATTACCTTTTAGCTTGTAGCCTAAAGCACCCAATAATTTTTTTAGGTCATTGCTATGTCCGTGAATATCTCCAATGAGATCAAATTGGTTGAAGTTTTCAGGAATCTTATTCATAGTTTGTAAGGGTGTGAAAAGGGGTTAATACTGTTTTTCATAAACAATAAAAAAATACACTTTTTTGGCGAAATAAACAAAAAAAAGAAATCAATTTTGTCAGGTATAAACCATGCATAAAAAAAAGCCGTTTGATAAGTCAAACGGCTTTTTTACCTATTAAAAATGATTATTTTTTCATTTCTTTCATTTCCTTTTCGATCATATCATAGAACTGATCGATTTTCGGCATCAAGATGATTCTAGTTCTTCTGTTTCTAGCCTTGTTCTCAGCTGTATCATTATCAACTAGAGGCACATATTCTCCACGTCCTGAAGCTACTAATTGTTTAGGATCTAAACCTAAATCTTTTTGTAACACACGTACGATAGAAGTAGCTCTTTTCACACTTAAGTCCCAGTTATCTTCAAACATTGTATTTTTGATTGGCACGTTATCTGTGTGTCCTTCAACCATTAATTCAAAATCAGGTTTGCTTTTTGCAATCTTAGCTACTTTAGCCAATACAGCTTTTGCTTTATCATTTACTTGGTAGCTAGCCGTTTTGAATAACAATTTATCAGCAATTGAGATATACACAACTCCTTTTTCAACGTTAACTTCAATATCTGGATCGTCAAATCCAACTTCTTTTTTCACACTCTTAACTAAGGCCAACGTAACAGAGTCTTTCTTAGTAAGGGCATCTTGTAATCTTGTAATTTTTAAATCTTTTTCTTTTAAACTTTCTAAAGATTTCTCTAAGTTGTCAGCACCTTTTGAAGATAACATAGTTAAGTTACCTACGTTGCTAATTAAATCAGAGGTATTTTTCTTTAAGTCGTGTACTTGGTCTGAAAGAACTTTCTTTTCAGCAAGTGCAGAGTTCAATTGAATTGTACAAGTATTTAATAAATCTTGTACTTCTTTGTTTTTTGCTTCTAAGTCAGCAATTTTTTGTTTTGTACCACATGACGTAAGCGTAAGAGCCAAAACAGATAAACCTAAAACTACTTTTTTCATAAATAAAAAAATGATTGAATTTTGAGTCAAATATACCAAAAGCAATGAAATTCTAGTACACTTGAGTGTAAATTATTTATTGTTTATTGTGAATTGTAATGAATTTCTTTTTTCTAGCTACAAAGTACGTAAAAATTATAGATTTTTCTGTAAAATAATTGTTAATGTTTATAAATTCAACTTTGTTTTTTAGTTTTGGAATACGTTTATAGAAGGCAAAATGAGCGCGAATGATCGCCCAACAATGTTGGGGTTGCAACAGGAATAAGTAACGAATACCTGCAATACCATCCAAGCACAAACGGGCAAATATTGTGGTAAACTTATGACGTGCGGGTAGGTTTTTGTATAGCATCATCAAGGAGTTTCGGAAGTTTAGATATGTCTTTTGTGGATGGGCATAATTTAAGGTCGCCCCACCTACGTGATATACGGTTGAAAAACCGCAATATTTGATACGGTAACCTCTATTTTGTGCGCGCCAGCACAGATCAATTTCTTCTTGGTGAGCGAAGAATGCTTCATCCAGCCCCTGTAGGGTTTTAAAGACATCGTTTTTAATAAAAAAACAAGCTCCACTGGCCCAAAAGATGGTAGCTATATCATCGTATTGTCCTTCGTCTTTTTCGATGGTTGTGAAGATACGTCCTCTACAGTACGGAAAACCATAACGATCAATATAACCGCCACCAGCCCCTGCGTATTCAAAATACGCTTTGTTTTTGTAATCGAGAATCTTAGGTTGTACAATGGCTAATTCAGGATCCTTGTCGTATAATTCAGCAATGGGAACCAACCAATTTTCCGTCACTTCAATATCGGAATTGATTAAGATGAGTATGGGTTCTGTCAAAGCGGCTACTCCTTCATTATATCCTTTGGCATAGCCGTAGTTCCCTTGATTTTGTATGAGTTGTATGTTTGGAAATTCGCGCTGTATTAGTGCCTGACTCCCATCAGTGGAGTTGTTGTCCACCACGTATAAGTTGGCTTGAGGAGAATATTTCTCTAAGGTTGGTAAAAAAGTTTCCAACAACTTTTTTCCATTCCAGTTTAAGACAACTAAAGCAAATTGTTTCCCCATGAGGTTATTCAGTTTTAAAAGTAGTGTAGTTGGGTAACGCACGCAAAAAGAAATAAGTTTCTTTCTCGTAATCCATTTGACAAAAATAGTGTTGTAATCCATTGGTTACATAGAGATGCGCAGCGCGCAACTGAAAATTGTAACGCGCAATCTGATCAAAGGTCTGTTGGGTAATGGCAATAGAAGGGGCTTTGCACTCCACTAATATTTCAATTTCGCCATTGGGCCTAAATACAACGACGTCATATCGCTTGTTCATCCCATTGATCTTGACGATTTTTTCAACGCTAATTAATGAAATAGGATATCCTTTAACTGCCATCAGGTCATGGACGACATGTTGCCGAACCCATTCTTCAGGAGTTAGAAGAATAAATTTTTTACGGATCACATCAAAAATAGCTATCTTATTTTCACTATTTTTGAATCGGAAATTAAAAGATGGAAAGTTTAATCTTTGCATAATACAAAGATATTTGTTTATGCGGATCGTACAATTTTAAGTAAATTATATTTTGGAACAACTCAAAGAAATCGTAAGAAATATTAAAAATAAGACCCTTGCACCTGTTTATTTTTTAATGGGGGATGAGCCTTATTACATTGATAATGTTGCGGATTATATCGAAAATAATGTATTGACTGAGGAAGAAAAAGGATTCAATCAAATGATATTATACGGCAGAGATGTGACCATTCAAGATATTGTTTCGAATGCTAAGCGTTTTCCTTTGATGGCTGAAAAGCAAGTCATTATTGTCAAAGAAGCCCAAGATTTGGCTAAGACCATCGAGCAATTAGACGACTATGTCAATCAACCTCAACCTTCTACTGTATTGGTTTTTTGTTATAAGTACAAAACCATTGACAAGCGAAAAAAACTATATAAAAGCCTGCAAAAAAATGCAGTTCTCTTTGAGAGTAATCGACTAAAAGATTATAAATTAGAAGGATGGTTGCAACAAACGGTAAGTAAACGCGGCTATGGCATTGATCCTAAATCAGCAGCTATGTTGATTGAATTCTTGGGAAATGACTTGTCTAAAATAGTCAAGGAGTTAGATAAGTTAACGCTTATTTTACCTAAAGGACAGCCTATAACTGCTGAAGTCATTGAAAAGAATATTGGAATAAGCAAAGACTACAATAACTTCGAATTAATGAAGGCGATTGTGGATCGAAATCAGTTGCAAGCGTATAAAATTGCAAGTCATTTTGCACAGAATCCCAAAAACAATCCGTTTGTGGTGACGATTGGCATTGTGTATGCTTATTTTTCTAAGCTGTTGTTGTACCATGGATTGAAAGATAAATCACCGCAAAATGTGATGAAAAGTCTAAAAGTCGTTCAGTATGCAATAAAAGATTACGAGTTGGGGTTTAAAACCTATCCAATGAAGCGCGTGAGCCAAATTATCGCGCATTTAAAAGAAGTGGATTTAAAGGGAAAAGGAGTCGGAGCGACTCAACTACCACAAGGAGACTTGTTGAAGGAAATGTTGATGAAAATCTTTAATTAAAAGGAAATGGCAAATAATTTAAATAAGAATAAAATATTGGGGTATGCAACGTTGATTATGATTCTGATGGGAATTGTACTCATTGCATTGGGAACGTTAAAATATTACGAGATTGCCGGTTGGGGATTTGCCGCTGTAGGTGTTGGATTCTTGGCCATTGCTTGGGTATTCAACGCGTTAAAAGGGCGCGTGTAAGCGATTCGGAGTCCAAATCAGGTATTATCTGGTAGATCAACAAAAAAATGTAAGGGTTATACTGGTGTTTTTGATCTACACGCAAACAAAAAAAGCCTCGTTCAATGTGAGATAGGGTGAAAATAAAAAATCTTGTAATTGATTGTCTGTTTTTTATTCAAAAACTGAAAATCAGTTACAAGATCCCAATTGCTTAAATGCCCAAGTGTTCTTCGTACTCATCGTAATAATCTTTTTCTTCTTCTTCTAACTCTACGTACAGTCCTGCTGGTATTTCAGCTTCGCTTAGCGGGTAATTTAAGTTTTCGCCTACAGATTGGTTTGTTTCAACATCCTGCTCTTGTAGGTCTTTAAAACGGATCGTTCTAAAAAATCTTTCCATACAATTCATGTGTTTTTTCTTACTTTAAATATAGTGAAAAATCTTTGATTATTATAGGTGTTTTTGAACTATTACTTTGTTTTTTCGAAAACTTTAACATATTATCGTAATCAATATGCTAATGTGTTTGTGGTTTAACTGTTTTTAAGAGTTTTGATTGAAATTTTACTTTGATTTATAGCGAACGCAAGGCGCGCTATGTTTGATGTTTAGAACTAGAAGATAGGTTGTGTAGGGAGCTTAGTTAATGAAAGCTGTGAGAGGATTCGTTCTTATTGATTCTTTCTTATCGAAAGGTGGTGAATTTTGTTGTTGGTATGCTCTTTGGTGTCATAGTCTTACCATTCGTCCTTAATTTTTAGTGAACTGCTTTTAAAAATAGTTCGAATCTCCGTAATAATGTGTATTTTTGGGGTATTCGATGGTTCTATGCTGTTCAAAGTGAGGCATAAGAAGAAACATCATTCATTATTCAATCAATTTTTTTACTTTATGTCAGACGATAAAAAGGTAATTTTTTCCATGTCGAAGGTGAGTAAAACGTACTCATCTACAAACAAAACAGTTTTAAAAGACATTTATTTAAGCTTCTTTTACGGAGCTAAAATTGGTATTTTAGGTCTTAACGGTTCAGGTAAGTCTTCGTTATTGAAGATTATTGCTGGGGTTGATAAGAACTACCAAGGAGATGTTGTATTTGCGCCAGGGTATACCGTGGGGTATTTAGAGCAAGAGCCAGAATTAGATGAAGAGAAAACGGTAATCGAAATTGTAAGAGAAGGTGCAGCAGAGGTTGTAGCGATTCTCGATGAATTTAATCAGATTAACGATATGTTTGGTTTGCCAGAGGTGTATGAAGATGCAGATAAGATGCAGAAACTCATGGACAGACAAGCGGAACTACAAGATAAAATTGATGCTGTAGGCGGATGGGAGTTGGATACTAAATTAGAAATTGCGATGGATGCTTTGCGCACACCAGATCCAGACACGCCGATTAAAGTGTTATCAGGAGGAGAGCGTCGCCGTGTAGCTTTGTGTCGTTTATTATTGCAAAATCCAGATGTATTGTTGTTGGATGAGCCTACCAACCACTTAGATGCAGAGTCTGTTCATTGGTTGGAGCAACACTTACAACAATATGCAGGAACGGTAATTGCCGTAACCCACGACCGTTATTTCTTGGATAACGTAGCAGGATGGATCTTAGAGCTTGATAGAGGAGAGGGAATTCCGTGGAAAGGAAACTATTCGTCTTGGTTGGATCAAAAAGCAAAACGCTTAGAACAAGAGGAAAAAACAGCGTCAAAACGCCGTAAGACGTTAGAGCGCGAGTTGGATTGGGTTCGCCAAGGAGCTAAAGGTCGTCAGACTAAACAAAAAGCGAGGTTACAGAACTACGATAAGTTGTTGAATGAAGATCAAAAACAACTGGAAGAAAAATTAGAGATCTACATTCCAAATGGACCTCGTCTAGGAACGAATGTAATCGAAGCAAAAGGGGTTGCCAAAGCTTTTGGCGATAAATTGTTATACGACAACTTAAACTTTACGTTACCTCAAGCGGGTATTGTGGGGATTATTGGACCGAATGGTGCGGGTAAATCGACTATTTTCCGTATGATTATGGGAGAACAAACACCAGATGCTGGAACATTTACCATCGGAGATACAGTGAAAATCGCTTATGTGGATCAGTCACATTCGAATATCGATCCTGAAAAGTCGATTTGGGAAAATTTCTGTGATGGACAAGAATTGATTATGATGGGTGGTCGCCAAGTAAATTCAAGAGCGTATTTAAGCCGTTTTAACTTTGGAGGATCAGATCAAAATAAAAAAGTAGCTACGCTATCTGGAGGGGAACGCAACCGCTTACATTTAGCCATGACGTTGAAAGAAGAAGGAAACGTATTGTTGCTGGATGAGCCTACGAATGACTTAGACGTAAATACACTACGTGCGTTGGAGGAAGGTTTGGATAACTTTGCAGGTTGTGCGGTAGTTATTTCTCACGACCGTTGGTTCTTAGACCGTATTTGTACGCATATTCTTGCGTTCGAAGGAGATTCGCAAGTATATTTCTTCGAAGGGTCTTTCTCTGAATATGAAGAAAACCGCAAGAAGCGCTTAGGGGATGTTGCACCAACGCGTTTGAAATACAAAAAATTAGTACGCTAACCATAAGAGGTAGTTTTACAATAAAAAAAGGGTTAAACGAGAAATCGTTTAACCCTTTTTGCGTAAAAAGAGCTGTTTCGTCAAGGTTGGGTTTGACTGGAAGAGGATAAAGGTGTACTTTTAGGTAGCTAAAAAAGTAAAGGATGATAAAAAGGAGTTTCTTTTTGGTACTACTGAGTCTTAGCGTTTGTTCTTGTGTAAAAAAAGATCAACCTGTGGTGCAAGTGGTGGAATCGAATCAAGTAATGAATTGGCAACAGTTTAAAAATGATCTGGTCTTCGTTGATGTAGACGAACTGAATAATTTGCCTTTAGGTTTTGGCGTATTTCCTGTAGCTGATTATGATTCGCAAGGAAATGGAAGTATGGAAGAACAACTTGTTCTGGGGCATTCGACTTTTGTTCGACAAACGGCATTGGTGAGTAAAGGGACCTATAATTCGCACTTTTTTAAAGATGTAGGTATAGAAGAAAGTGAATTGGGGTATTTTACTATTTTGGTTCACACGACCTATGATTCACCTAAAAACGGCTCTTTTGTATCTTCTCGAAATCATCCAGTATATGTTGGGGAAGGTCTTATTTATACGGATGCGAAAAGGCAGATTAAGTGGGTGGCGATTCAAAATAATGAAACCAATTTGGATCTGGCTCTAGTGAATATGAAGTATTTTGATTTGACTCAGGGACGTGTGATTGTCGTTTTACCCATGAAAGATGGATCGCTGCGTTTTAAACAGTTGAATATTTCACAGCAAAACGACGAGAGGTTGATAAACGAAATTAAAAGCAAAACGAATGAAATTGAACGCTTTATAACGGAAATGAAAGAATAGGTGTTTTGGAGTTTTTTTGTTATGACGTAATAAAAAAATAACCTTTTCGTAAGACAAAGGAGAAGGAATTAACAATTTTACGGATTAACTTTAAATAAAAAGAAGTTAGTCTATGGAAGTGCTTTATATTATCCTGCTGTTACACGAAGAAAATCAGCAGGCATTCACCTCGGAGCTACGCAGGTTATTTCCCTTTGGTACGGTAGAGTTTGTGTCCCATCACGAGGAGACCTTGCTTCTTGTTTCGATCAATATCGATGAGATTTGCTGGACTAGTTTTGATGTTTCCATCCTTTTTTTAGAGGATAAAATCGCAGCGTTTAGCCATAGACATCCGTATTTACAAATCGGTGTGCTCAATAAAATTGGCCAATGGCAGACGTGTTTTTACGATGGCTATATTATTAAGAATCGACAAATTATTTTTGAACATGCCGAATTGTATCAGGGATATGTTCCGTTGCTCAAAAGATTGTTAAATTCAAATAAAAATGTACAAGAAGATGTTTTTACTGCTCTTTTTACAAAAGAATAAGAATCATAAATAGCGAGAATTGTACGCGAAAAAGAAGAAAGAATCTCTTTTCAAAAGGTTAAAAAAGCGCTATTTCACAGTTTAATATGTAACTTTGTAAGATTGAATAAATCAAAAGACAATCGCTATGGTATCATTTAACAATGAAACAAAACAACTGTTGATTCAGGATAATTACAAAGGGAGGCTAACTTCTTCTCGTTTGATGTCATCTGTTATTTTGGGCATGTCCTTGATTCGTTTGTTTATGGCGGATTGGAAAGCTCCCAAAGAGATGGATTACGTCTTTTGTATTATCGCTGCTGTGTTTTTGTTTTTAGTATATAAGAACTTCCTGAAGAAAACCGCAGTGGAACAAATTGACAAAGCGAATATCAAGTTTGTCAAAATGCCAAAGGGATTAGCTACAAAAGCAGTAGTGCACTTGAACAGCGGAAAAGTAAGAGACATCTTCAACTTAAAAACAAAAGAGCAACAAAATACCTTGCGCAAGGTCGTAACAAATGCTAAGATCACAATAAAGTAAACCAGTAAAGAGTATTTTTAATACAGCAATAGGAGTATAAAAAAGGGAGGTATCCCTTTTTTATTTTTTAGAAGGATAGGGTTGGCAAAAACAAAGAGAAAGCTTACTTTTAATTGACCCAATCTTTTGATTAAATTAGAATACACAAACATGAATAAAACCCTTGAATTGAGAAGTGTCGTGGTAACGCGTTATGTAACTCCTTTGCGAGAAGGAGGTTCTTTACCCGCTTTAGCGGATGCAGATGACGGTTTTAAATACGTGATTAAATTTCGGGGAGCCGGACATGGAGTTAAAGCCTTAATTGCGGAATTACTAGGTGGATTATTGGCGAAAACGCTAGCATTACCTGTTCCTGAATTGGTATTTGCGACGCTTGATGAAGCTTTTGGACGAACAGAAGCGGATGAAGAAATTCAAGACTTACTCAAATTCAGTCAAGGATTGAATTTGGGCTTGCACTTTCTTTCGGGGGCTTTGACTTTTGATCCACAAGCTTTTGAAGTAGATGAATTGTTGGCTTCGAAAGTGGTTTGGTTGGATGCGTTTATTACCAATGTGGATCGCACCTTTCGCAATACCAATATGTTGGTATGGCACAAAGAATTGTGGTTAATTGATCACGGGGCTTCTTTTTATTTTCACCACTCGTTTACCAATTGGGAAAAAAGTGCGGTGACGCCATTTACTTTAATCAAAGATCACGTTTTATTGGCGAAAGCTTCTAAATTAGATGAAGTCAATCAAGCGTTTACTCAAGTTTTAACCGATGAGGTTTTGCGCGATCTTGTGCAACAAATCCCTGTAGACTGGTTAACTTGGGAAGAGTCCGACTTAGGACCTGAAGAGGTTAGGACCGTTTATTTTCAATTTTTACAATTGAGAAGAGATCAGGCTGATGTGTTTGTTAACGAAGCAAAAAAGTTACGCAATGTTGGTATATGAGTATGCAGTAATTCGATTCGTACCTCGTGTTGAACGTGGCGAATTTATCAATATTGGACTCTTGTTGTTTTGTAAACAGAAGCGAAATTTAAGGGGACAATACTATTTAGATCACGAAAAATTGGCGTGTTTTAGAACAGAGATTGATCTCGATGTATTAGAAAAACATATTATGGCGTTTATTGCAATTGCAGAAGCAGAAGCGAAAGCAAGTCCTATTAACAGTTTTGATGCCGCAGAACGCTTTCGCTGGTTAGCAGCAACGAAGAGTTCTTGTATTCAAGTTTCTCCTACACATTGTGGATTAACAGAAGATGTCAATCAAACCTTTGATCAACTTTTTGACGAACTTGTTTTGTAGCTATGCCGTTATTTTATTTCAAAACTATCGTTGTAAATCGAGTGAAGTATTTTTTGGTTCGCTTGCCATTTTTACTCAGCTTTATTTCGCTTTTTGCCCTAATTTTTGATTTGGGCTTTAATACGCTTAATGACTATCACAGCCATTTACACCATTTGTATAATGTGTGTTTAACTATGGGGATGGTTATTATCTTTTATCGGTATTACAGTGCCTTTCGACAGAAGAAACAACCTAGCTTAGGGGTTAAGATATTTGATGGATTCAGCGTTTTACTATTTTTGACGCTGGTTGTTGTTCGTTGGCAACCCGAACATACCAATCGATTTTTTGATAGTAATGCGGTGATTTTCTTTGCTGTTTTTATTATGCTCGTACGGGAGTTTTCCATGCTACAGCTTAATTTGAAAAAAACGAAACTTACACCTCCTCAGTTATTTATTGTTAGTTTTTTGCTGATTATCTTTATCGGCGCCTTCATGCTTTCGTTTCCTAAAGCCACAGTAACACCTGGAAGTATGCGTTATATTGACGCCTTGTTTACTGCAACGAGCGCCGTTTGTGTGACGGGACTCTCTACGGTAGATATCGGTAGTCAGTTTACTTTATTTGGCAAAACGGTGATGATTTTTTTGATGGAGTGTGGGGGATTGGGAATCATGACTATTGCGAGTTATTTTAGCTATTTCTTTAGAGGTAAAGCTTCGTATGGCAATCAATTGGTACTCAAAGATGTTTCATCAGTCAATAAATTAGGTGATGTTTTTGCTACGTTGAAACGCATTATGATTATCTCAGGGATTATCCAATTTATCGGGATGATTGCTATCTTTATCAGTATTCGTCACCAGGTATTCGACTCGATCTATGATCGGATATTTTTTGCCGTTTTTCACGGCGTTTCCGCTTTTTGTAATGCAGGTTTTTCCACCTTACCTGAGAATTTATATACCTTAGAATATCGATTTAACTATCCCTTACAGTTGATTATAGCAGGCTTGTTTATTATGGGAGGATTGGGCTTCCCCATTGTCTATAATGTCTATAAATACATCAAACATTTAATTGTCAATCGCCTTTTACCTTTTAGTTTAAAAGAAGCAAGTTTATACGTGCCTCGGGTGATTAATTTAAGTACAAAGATCATTTTGATCACTACAGCAGGTTTAATCGTAGGGGGAACCCTACTTGTTTATTGCTTAGAGTACAATAATACACTAGCAGAACATCAGGGTATTGGGAAAGTCGTAGTCGCCTTTTTTACTGCTACATCACCGCGTACGGCCGGATTTGCATCGGTAGATAATAATTTATTTACGGTGCCTACCTTTTTGATCTTGATGCTGTTGATGTGGATTGGAGCCTCTCCAATTTCAACAGGAGGGGGGATTAAAACCACTACATTCGCTATTGCTTTACTCAATATATGGACGTTGATGAAGGGGAAAACAAGAATTGAAGTGAATCGAAGAGAAGTAGATGAGTCAGCAGTACGACGTGCTTTTGCGATTATCTTTCTATCTTTGTTTATCATCGGTGTAGCTTTATTTGCTTTGACCTTTTTTGAACCAACGATCGATATTATTCGCTTGTCTTATGAGGCTTTTTCTGCCTATAGCACAGCGGGGTTGAGTACGGGAATTACATCCAAATTAACGGATCCTAGTAAAGTAACCTTGATTATGTTGATGTTTGTTGGGCGCGTAAGTATTTTAACCCTTTTAATTGCAATTGGCAAAAAAGAAACAGTAACCAATTACAGGTATCCAACAGAAGAAATTTTGATTAACTAAGAAGAAACATACTATGAAATATATCATTATCGGTTTGGGAAATTTTGGAGCTTCCTTGGCACAAAAGCTAACGGAGCAAGGCAATGAAGTAATCGGAGTAGATAAAAATATGGCTCGAGTGGATGCCAATAAAGACAAAGTATCCCATACGATTTGCTTGGATTCAACCGATCAATATTTAGTTGCCGAATTGCCTTTGGCTAATACGGATATTGTGATTGTAGCCATTGGAGAAGATCAAGGAGCAAATATTATGACAACTGCGGTATTGAAAAATTTGAATGTCAAGCGCTTAATCAGTCGTGCCATTACCCCCCTACACGAGAATGTTTTACAAGCCATTGGCGTGGATGAGATTGTGCATCCAGAAGAAGAAACAGCCGAACGCTGGGCAAAGAAATTGTGCATCAAAGGTGTGGTGGATTCGTACGAAATAAACGGACGTTATAGTATTGTAGAAATAACGATTTCTGAGCGTTTTGCTAACAAAACATTGGGGGAGATAGGATTTAGAACCAATTATAATTTAGTGGTGTTAACAACCTTAAAAGTGCGTGAAGAACGCAACTTCTTTGGTGCGCAACGCAAAATTCACGAAGTACAAGGTATCGCTTCGTATGATACCATTTTACACCAAGGTGATATTATGGTGATTTACGGGGATAATAAAGATATTAAGCGCATTTTGAATGATTAGATGGAGAATGGAGAATGGAGATGAGAAATGGGAGATTGTTCTTTGCTCTTTGTTCTTTATCTCACCTAATTTATATTTTGTTTTGGTGTTCGATGAACCTACACTGCGTTTCGGTTTGTTCGATTGCATGGTTTAGGATGAACGTCATCGCTCTTTACTCATAAGGGGAAATTTTCTAATAAAAAAAGGTTCGATTGTTTGTAAACAATCGAACCTTTTTTTGTATGATGATTCTTCGCTTTCTCATTTCTCACAGACCGTGCAAACCGCGCAAGAAAGAAGAGCATCTTTTACTAAAGTAAATTCTTTTATATCAAAGTAATTTCCCTTCTCTCATCTCCATTTTCCCATCTCCAATACCCGATTTTTCTTATAATTCTACATTTCCAACAGGGTAATCTCCTAAATAGTGAGATAAATCAATTGTTTTATACGTTGATTTCGAATATTTGTTTGAGAAAAGGATAATACAAGCATTAGAATCAGCTAAGCGAATGTAAGACGATGTATTTCCTCTCCACCAACCATTGTGATAGGTGTAGTTTTTGTCGTTTTTCATTTTGATCAAACGCATACCTAATCCATAATTGCGCGTACCTTTACTTTCAAAACTGTATCCTTCTGTCATTTGTCCTTTTAAATCAGCATTTAAGAAATCATCAGAATACATAGCGGTATCTAATTTCAGCATGTCTCTAGGCGTGGTATAGATGTTTTTATCTCCATACGTTCCATCCATATAGTCCCAATGCATCTCACGATAATTAGAATTATAGGATTGTGTCACCTGGTTTTTATGTGTAATATCATCAAACACAAAACTGTGATTCATTTCTAGTGGATCGAAAATTAAATCGCGTACAGCTTGTTTGAATTTTTTACCTGTTATTTTTTCAACGATCGAAGCCAACACGACATAATTAGTATTACTATAGGTAAAACGCGTATTGGGTTTAAAATCTAGAGCAACCGATTTGCTGTTAATGACCTCAATAACTTGATCATTGGTGATTACATTATTAGTGGTCCATTTGTTCGGATAATATCCGTAGTATTTCAAACCACTGCGATGGCTTAATAGCGTTCGAACCGTAATTGCATCATACGGAAAACCATCAATAATTTCAGAAACGGGTTGATCCAAGCGAATAAGGCCTTCCTGTACTAGTCGTAAAACCGTTACTGCTGTGATTACTTTTCCAACAGAAGCTACGTGAATAGGAGTATTTTCTGTAATGGATTCATTTTGTTTCTTGTTGGCATAACCTGAATAGTGCTCATATAAAATCTTTCCATTTTGTGCCACTAAAAAGCTTCCGGTATAACCGTTTTTATTGATATATTGGTTGTAAAAATCTTCGATCTGCTGTCCTTTTTCAAGGATGTATTCTGGTTTTAGTTCTTGAAATGACGATTCATACGGTTTGTCGATCAACACATTATGTTCTTTGATAATGGGCATATTCAAGGCTAAATCCATAGTAGTTTCTTGCTGTTGTTTGCAAGAAGCTAAAGCTAATAAGCTAACTAAAGCGAGTGTGAGTTTGGTATTCATTAGTCTTACTGTCTTGTAGGGATTTTTTAAAGAAAAAACCAAATTAATAAAAGTTATTGAATATCAAAGAAAATTCTCACTAAACTTTCAAATTCTAATTAAAATAATTGAGAAGTATACAAAATGTGCTTTTTATGGAGGAGTAATATAGGGGGATTAGGACGGAAGAAAAGGGGAAAGGGATTCTCGCGGTCTTTGTTTAGATATCAAGTAAAAAAACAGTAATTTTACTCACAAATAAGAAAAGATATGAGTAAGATAGAATGGAAAACGGCGATCGAGTTTGAAGATATTACCTATAAAAAGTGTAATGGAGTCGCTCGTATTGCGTTTAATCGTCCAGAAGTTCGAAATGCTTTTAGACCTAAGACAACAAGTGAATTATATCGTGCTTTTTACGATGCTCAAGAAGACACCTCTATTGGCGTAGTTTTACTATCTGCAGAAGGGCCGTCTCCTAAAGATGGTGTTTATTCTTTTTGTAGCGGTGGCGATCAAAAGGCAAGAGGTCATCAAGGGTATGTAGGAGAAGATGGTATGCATCGATTGAATATCTTAGAGGTACAGCGTTTAATTCGCTTTATGCCCAAAGTTGTCATTGCTGTAGTTCCAGGTTGGGCTGTAGGAGGAGGACATAGTTTACACGTGGTTTGCGATATGACCTTAGCGAGTAAAGAACACGCTATTTTTAAGCAAACAGATGCAGACGTAACGAGTTTTGATGGGGGCTACGGATCTGCTTATTTGGCCAAAATGGTCGGACAGAAAAAGGCAAGAGAAATTTTCTTTTTAGGTAGAAATTACTCTGCTCAAGAGGCCTTTGAAATGGGGATGGTTAATGCAGTTATTCCGCATGCGGAGTTAGAAGATACAGCCTATGAATGGGCACAAGAAGTACTAGCTAAATCGCCGACCTCTATTAAGATGTTGAAGTTTGCAATGAACTTAACTGATGATGGAATGGTAGGACAACAAGTGTTTGCTGGAGAGGCAACGCGTTTGGCTTATATGACAGAAGAGGCGATTGAAGGGCGCAATGCATTTTTAGAAAAACGCAAGCCCAATTTCCCTAAGAAATGGATTCCATAATCGATAGATAAAATAAAGTAAATAGTTTTTTCGCATTCGAGCGGAAAGCTGTACTTTTGCAGCCTTATGCAGATCGCCTTATCGCTGGTTTAGCAATAAACGAGAGGAAAGTCTGGACACCATAGAGCGGTATAGTGGGTAACACCCATCCGCGAAGCAATTCGTGAGGACAAGTGCAACAGAAAGGATGTACAGGTAATGCTGTAGTGAAATCAGGTAAACTCTATACGGTGAAATGCCATGTATATTTAGCGTTCGAGGGCTGCTCGCCCGATGCTTTAGGGGTAGGCAGATGGAGCCATTGAGTAATTGATGGCCTGGATAAATGATAAGGGTGTACTTCGGTACATACAGAATCCGGCTTATAGATCTGCATTTATTTTTAAATCAAAGTACAACAATAAAAAAATCCACACCTAGGTGTGGATTTTTTTATTGTTCTTCTGTATCCTCTTCATCCTCTTGAGTGTATTCAAAAAACGTAAAGACAGATCCACCGTAGTTTTTCTCAAAGGAAAAATGAGGCAAATGCTCTAGTTTCGTGAATTTTGAATGTTCAACAACGAGCATTCCTTCTTCATCTAGGATGTTATTAGCTAAGATATCTGTTACTATTTTCTCAAATTGTTCTTGCGTAAAATCATAAGGTGGATCAGCAAAAATGATATCGTAGGTTCCTCGGTGTTTTTCAAGGAATTTAAAAACATCTGACTTATAGGGAACGATGTTTAGCTCAAAATCTTTTGCTGTTTTCTTGATAAAGTTAACACAACCGTAATCAGCATCAATGCTGACAATATTTTCCACGCCTCTTGAAGCAAACTCGTAACTAATACTTCCTGTTCCTGCGAACAAATCTAACACTTGTAATTCAGAGAAATTGAAGTGATTGTTTAAAATATTAAACAAAGCTTCTTTACTCATGTCAGTGGTTGGACGAACAGGTAGGTTTTTAGGTGGACTTAGTTTTCTTCCCTTTAATTTTCCTGAAATAATTCTCATAGATGGAATAAAATATAATGTTGTTTTGGTACTTGATAATGTAGGAGGAGGGAGGGAGCAATCCTTGTATTTTCCTCCAATAGTTCTACATGACGAATGTAGGTATAGGCTTGTTCAAACAATGCGTCCTCTTTTTCAATACGGCTCATCAATTTCAATCGGATATTTTCTGGATCGAGTTTGAGTTGTTCGTAGACAAAGAGCAAGTAATAGATAAAATCTTGAGCAGTGGCATATAGAAAAGAATTGAATAAGAGGAGTTGTCCTGCTTGGGTGACGACCAATTCAAAATGATCCTTTTGTACATAGGCATACACCTCAATTTCGGTACTATTTGCTGCTCGTTCTATGATGTGTTCTACTAAAGCAGTATTGATGTTTTGATAGGTAAAAGCACCCAATTTGTCAAATAAGACATTGTTAATTTGCACATAAGGGATGTAAACGTTGTTGATGGTTTGATTGACTAATGCATCAAAGGCAAAGAAATCAGACGAGAATACTTTCGTATTGTACTGTAAGTAGGATCCCATTGCAGTTTCGTCAAATATAGCTGTAGGTACAAACGTATTGAGGTTACTATCGTGTAATACGATGATGTCTTCAAAAGAATCCGAAAGAATTTCGTGTTTAGCAAAGAGTGCATGCAACTGATCTTCAATTGTTCTATTTTGATTTAATCCTTCAGAAACAAAATGATGAATCTGTTTCGATTCTATTTCTTGTACGATAAATGTAAATTTCTGTAGGGAAACCTGAATGATAAGTTTGTTTAAGCTTTGCTTCATAGTTTGTTGAGCTATAATTTTCTGACAACGAATACGAGAGACAAATTTAAACAATTTTAAGGGAGTATATTAGTCTTGGGCTAAAAAGCTTAGTATCTTTGGTGTTTTAGGTGTATTTAGGAGAAAAGTAGCATGAGAGGAACTGAATTTTATAAGGTATTACGACATCAATTTCCATATGAACTCACGTTAAAACAGGATGTTTTCTTACAGAAAATAGCGGAGTTTATTACGGCAGATCAGCAAGATGAACTATTTGTATTGAAAGGATATGCGGGGACTGGAAAAACGACTTTGTTGTCCGTTGTTGTGAATCAATTGCGTTCGATCCATAAATATGCTGTGATGCTTGCACCAACGGGGCGTGCAGCTAAAGTGATTAGCAGCTATGCACAACGTCCTGCTTTTACCATCCACAAATATATTTATTATCCGAAACCGTTAAAAAATGGTGGAGGTATGCAATATACAATGCGTCAAAATAAGCATAAAAACACGATTTTTATTGTAGATGAAGCATCGATGATTGGCGATGGCTCAGCAGGAGATAGCAGTATGTACCCGCATGGGTCGCTTTTGGATGATTTAATTTACTACGTATATACAGGGCAAAATTGCAAGTTGATTTTAATTGGAGATGTGGCGCAGCTTCCTCCAATCAATATGACAGTAAGTCCTGCCTTAGACACCGATCAATTGAGCTTTCATTATCATATGCCGATTCACCACATTGAATTGGATGAGGTAATGCGTCAAGAGGAAGATTCGGGTATTCTCTATAATGCAACGGAATTGCGTATGCTGTTGGATTCGCATTTTATGGATACTTTTCAGTTCAATTTATACGGATTTAAAGATATTATTCGCTTAACAGATAGCTACGATATCCAAGACGCTATTTATTCTTCCTATTCCAATGCAGGACCAGAAGAAACCATGTTTATCGTTCGCTCCAATAAACGAGCAAATGCATACAACCAGCAAATCCGAATGCGTATTTTAGATCGAGAGAGTGAAATAGCAGCAGGAGATCTATTGATGGTGGTCAAAAATAACTACTATTGGTTAAAGGATTCTACTGTAACCGACTTTTTAGCCAATGGGGATATCATTGAAATTCTACAGATTTATAAAACAATTGAATTGTATGGTTTTCGATTTGCCTCCGTACGGATTCGCATGATTGATTACGACGAGATGACTCCCTTTGATACTGTTATTCTTTTGGATACGTTGACGAGTGAATCACCTGCATTGACCTATGAAGAAAGTAATCGCTTGTATCAAGAGGTTTTATTGGATTATGAGGATGAAATTTCCAAGTATAAGAAAAATCAAAAAGTAAAAGAAAACGAATACTTTAATGCATTACAGGTTAAGTTTTCTTATGCTGTCACCTGTCATAAATCTCAAGGTGGGCAATGGGATACGGTTTTTATTGAACAGCCGTATTTACCTGAAGGCATCAACCAAGATTATGTGCGTTGGCTCTATACAGCCATGACACGCGCCAAGAGTAAATTGTATCTCATTGGTTTTCAAGAAGAGTATTTTGAGGAGCAATTGGACGAGTCAATGCGATAAATCCGTGTGTTATTGTTGGAAGAAATTATCGAAATCTCTTATCTTTGATTGAAAAATAAGACAAACCATATGAAAGTAATTGCTGTTATTCCGGCACGTTATGCCTCTACGCGTTTTCCTGCAAAATTAATGCAAGAATTAGGCGGTAAAACAATTATTCGAAGAACCTATGAAGCTACCGTTGAGACAGGGTTGTTTGACGATGTATTTGTCGTTACCGATTCTCCTTTAATTTACGATGAAATTCAATCGCACGGTGGTAAAGTAGTTCGCAGTGTGAAAGAACATGAAAGTGGCAGTGATCGAATAGCGGAAGCAATTGCGGAGATTGAGGCCGATATTGTAATCAATGTACAGGGAGATGAGCCCTTTGTCAATCAAGATAACTTAGAGAAATTAATTGAAATTTTTAAAGCCGATCAAGAAAAACAAGTTGACTTAGCGTCTTTGATGACTCCAATTGACGATTGGGAGCGCATTGAAAATCCGAATAACGTTAAAGTGGTGGTTGATGAGCATCAGATGGCCTTGTATTTTTCGCGTTCGGTTATTCCATATCCGAGAGATAAAGAAACTAAAGTGCAATACTATCAGCATATTGGCGTATACGCTTTTAGACGAGAAGCGCTGTTGGAGTTTACCACATGGCCGATGAAATTCCTAGAAGCTACTGAAAAATTAGAACAGTTGCGTTATTTAGAATATGGCAAGCGAATTAAAATGGCAATCACGAAACATACAGGAGTAGGTATTGATACACCTGAAGATTTAGCCTATGCCAAAACATTACTAACAGGTGAATAATAAACAGAAATAAGATAAACTAAAAAAGAGAATCCTAACCGATTCTCTTTTTTTATTCATTTACTTGGTAGTTGTTGTATCTACAGTTGCCTCTTGTTTTTCTTCTTGTTTTGGCTCAGTTGCAACAGGGATAACTTCTTTTGGTGGGGTATAAATTCGTTTACGAGGTTTAATACTATCGTTTTGCGTGAAATACCCAGAAGAATACGCTTGTGTTTGATGCACAACTGGTTGCTCATTTTGTGTAATAGGAATGAGAACCGTTGTTTTCCATGTTGAGGGTAAGCGATTATCTAGTGACGATTGATTTAGTTCAATCAACATTTTTTGAGCAGGATTATTGGTAAAAACTTCCGATTTGCTAACCACAGTACGAATTTCCCTCAATGCTTTTGGCAGGTGAGAATAATAGCCTGTGATGGAGCTTTCAAAATAGTCATTGCCCTCTAACGTTCCCATTTTTACTTTTTCATCTTCGTTTAAAAAGATAGAATCATGGAGTTTGAAACCAAATTGGAATGCTAAGTTTTGCGTTAGAGGATGATTGTCAAATAAAAGTAGCGGTGTTGGATCTACCTTGATTTTATTGGCTGTACAAAAGTCCATTAGTTGGGTATGTAGGGCTTCAATACTAGTTTTCATATCAGTGTACTCCGCTGTACTATTCAAATAGATATAGTCGAACGTCTTTCTTTTTGCCGATCCTGACGTTGTTAGGTCGTATTCTCTATATTGTTTGATAAAGAATACAATCAACGTATTGATACTATTGTCTATAGCTGTACCTACCACTTTGTCTGGTGATCCAGAGAAAAAGGTCAATATTTTTGTCTTTAAGTCAATGGAGCCTTCAAAGGTAAAATCTACTTTTGTTTTTTGTCCTTGTGGACTAAAACGCCAAATGATATTGGACAATTTATTGTCATACAGAATATCTTGTGAAATACTGTCGTAGGGCTTTTCGTACTCTTTTCGAACTTGGTATACCCCGATTTTAGGTAAGGTGATGCTATATACTCCGTTGGTATTATTTTCTGTCTCAATCCAATCGTTCCAATTGTTTAAGTCCTGTATGTATCGATATACAATAGGCTGAGGTGCATCCAGTTCAAATGATTTAGTGATTTTAAAGTTACCACTTTGGGTTAATACAAAAACCACTAGCGAAATGCATAGCAAAGTAACAAGAAGCAGGAAATACTTAAGGATTTTCATAGTTAGCAGTAGACACCTAGGATTTAATATTATTTAAGAACATTCTTTAGGATGAATAGCGAACCGATGAAGGCTAAAAACGCAAGTAAGATCCACAATCTATTTTTGTAGTATTTGCGGTGAAGATTAAGATCCTTACGATACATAATGATTAGAATAATCGTAAATGTAACAATAAAGAAAGCTGCGAATTGAATTTGCCCTGTTGTAAACATAATAAAGATTTTAGCAAAAATAAGTAAAAAGCTTCAATTTAGGGCATAAAAAAACGGCAGGATAGCTGCCGTTTTTTAAAATGTATCCGAAAAGGGTACTTATATTTTTTCTGTCCAGTTGAAAGTATCTTCAATTGCTTTTTGTTGAATACCTTGTAGGTTTGTTTTCAACAAGATAGCGTAAGAATCCTCATCTGTTACGTTTGGTAATTCGTAATATTTTTGTTGGTAAGCAAAACCTTCAATTTGTCCGATAGTTACTGCAGTTCCAGCACCAAAGATTTCCAATAGTTCACCTTTAGCATGTGCATCCAATAATTCTTGAACAACGATTGCTCTTACTTCTACATTGATTCCTTTGCTTTTTGCGATGTCGATTAAACTTTTTCTTGTTACACCATCTAAGATACGTTCACTAGTTGGAGCAGTAATTAAAGTATCTCCGATACGGAAGAATACGTTCATTGTTCCTGCTTCTTCTAATTTTGTATGTGTAGCATCATCTGTCCAGATTATTTGTTGGTATCCTTCTTGTTGAGCTAATTGTGTAGGGTAGAATTGACCTCCGTAGTTTCCTGAACATTTTGTGTATCCAACACCACCATTTGCAGCACGACTGTAGTGTTCTGCAACTTGTACTTTTACTTTTCCTGAGTAATAAGTACGTGCAGGTGAACAGATCACACAAAACATAAATTCACTAGATGGACCAGCAACAACACCTTCGTGTGTTCCAACCATAAATGGACGTAAGTACAACGAGTTTCCTTGTCCTTTTCTTACCCATTCTCTATCTAAATCTAAAAGTGCTTTTAAACCGTCAATAAATCTTTCTTCATCAATGTGTGGCATTGCCATACGCTCAGCAGATTTATTAAAACGAGCCCAGTTCTCGCGTGGACGGAATAACCATACGTCATCATTGTTATCTTTGTATGCTTTCATTCCTTCAAAAATAGCTTGTCCGTAGTGGAAAACATTAATTGAAGGTGCAAAACTCATCGGCCCATAAGGTTTGATTTCCACTTGTCCCCATTTCCCATCTTTATAATGACAAACCAACATATGATCCGTGAAAATAGATCCAAATTTTACATTATCGAAATCAATTGAATCGACTCTAGACTTTTCTATCTTTTCAATAGAAAGTTCAAATTTTGTTTCTAAACTCATTTTATAGTGTTTTTTTAAAAGTTGTTGTTGTATTAAATAAAACGTTTAAACGGTATTTTTAAAATACTGCCTTACAAAAATAGCAAAAAAACTCACTGTTTATCAATTAAATTTAAAGAATAATTACGTAGCTGAATAAAATTTTGTATTATCAAAAAAAAACTTGGGAAAATATAGGATACTTTGAATTTGTTTGTGTAAACTCCCTGTTTTTAGTTTATTTTTTTGATTTACTGAGAAACTATTTTTATTCCTTTGTTTAAGCACGGAGGATAATCGATATACTGCTTAGTGAATCACTTTAGGATTGGTTGCTCTCTTTACTTTTTTTCGCTTGTCAAAAAGAAGAGGCAAGCAAAGCATGTACCGCTTGGTAAAAAACGAAGATATAGTGATGACTTTTGGGGTATTTAAAATCCTAACGAAATTGAGAAATAACAGAAGTTCATTCACGCGCTACTTTTTCAACTATTCTTTGAGCAAAATATCCTGCAATTAATGGACATTTTCTCCTGTCTTTTTTTTGTTAAAATTAAGAGTCTTTATTCACATACTCGCTTTTTAACTTTTTTGAATGACATAAAAAGTGGTCTGAAAGACCTTTTTAAATGATAAAAAGTATAGTGAAAAGCGGGATCTCTGCTTTTTTTCTTTTGTAGAAGACTAGTTTTTACTTTATGTGAAAGTTTGGGTATAGGTTGGGTAGTTGTTTTTTTAAAACAATGGTTTTCAATTGTTTGTTGTTGATGTTCTAGGGTTCATTTTTACTTTTTTATGCTTGGTAAATAGTATGAAAATGGGGATTTCCAATTTTTTGAACCCTAAATGTAAAAGAAAGAGTGAATTTTTGAATAGTAATTATTGCAGTAGCAATTTTAACATACAAGAATGTTAGACACATCAATATTATTATGAAAAAACAATTAATACCAATTGCTCTATTATTGGGGGCAGTATCAGCAAATGC
The DNA here is from genome assembly GCF_050522745.1 of Myroides sp. C15-4. Classification (NCBI taxonomy): domain Bacteria; kingdom Pseudomonadati; phylum Bacteroidota; class Flavobacteriia; order Flavobacteriales; family Flavobacteriaceae; genus Myroides; species Myroides sp. C15-4. The sequence goes on from NZ_JBMVQX010000032.1 coordinate 46,884, forward strand.
ACAAGTAGGTATTGGAACTAATACGCCAAATAAATCTGCTGAATTGACAATTGAAGCTACGAACCGCGGATTATTAATTCCCAATGTTGCTTTGACAAATGCAACAGACAAGACTACAATAACGAATGGTAACCTTAATAGTTTAATGGTATTTAACACCACTGCAAACGCAGCAATTCAACCTGGTTATTACTATTGGTACGAGACAGCTTGGCATCGTTTAGTTCAGGGAGAGGATATTCCAGCGCTAGTAGTGAATCATTTTGAAGAAATTTTAAAGATGGATGGGGATAAAGTAACCAATCTGATCAAAAATATAGTGAGAACTACCGAGGGTAATGTAATTTATGAAGGGGATAAATTATATTACATCGATAACGATGGAGTGCAAGTTGAACTCAATTTTGCGGACATTGTTGAGCAATATGAGACTGTAACTGTTTTGGGATATGATGCGGAAACGGGGATACTGACTTACTCGAATGAGGAAGGACATGTAGTAACCGTAGATATAAAAGGCGGCGTTCAATCATTCGAAACAGTTACCTCTATTGCGATTAATTCTACGGAGAAAACGCTTGTCTTTATCGATGAGGATGGAACGTCTACTGTATTGGATTTAGGTACTTTTTTAACCGAGAATGAAACGATAACAACTTTAGTACGTGAACAAGCAGGAAAGTATACATATACCAATGAAGCTGGGGTAACTACTACGATTCAAGTGATTGGTGATTTGACAGAAGTTATTCAAAATAGAACCGATCTAGATCTATATCAAGTACTCAAACAGTTGGTTAAGGTAGAACAGTCTATTACTTCCCTGATTTATAATGCAACAACAAGAGAACTGGTTTATACAGACGAAGAAAATATACCACATAATATAGATGCCAATGCAATTGTAAAGGCAAATGAAACAATTACGACTTTGGTTAACAATGGAAATGGAACCATTACGTATACTAATGAAGCGAATCAGTCAGTTATTGTTGATTTAACTGCTGGTCCTAAAGGAGAAGATGGAAGAGACGGAATTGATGGCGCACAAGGACCTAAAGGAGAAGATGGAAGAGATGGAATTGATGGCGCACAAGGTCCTAAAGGAGAAGATGGAAGAGATGGAATTGATGGCGCACAAGGTCCTAAAGGAGAAGATGGAAGAGATGGAATTGATGGCGTACAAGGCCCTAAAGGAGAAGATGGAAGAGACGGAATTGATGGCGCACAAGGTCCTAAAGGAGAAGATGGAAGAGACGGAATTGATGGCGCACAAGGTCCTAAAGGAGAAGATGGAAGAGA
>NZ_JBMVQX010000033.1:0-46178 GCF_050522745.1 Myroides sp. C15-4
TTTCCAAACCATTTATTACTATATTTAATAATGAAGTTAATGTTTAAAAACGGTCAACCATATTTAGGGACGTTCATTACTCACCACTCACCACTCACCACTCACCACTCACCACTCACCACTTACTACTTACTACTTCTACTTTTATCTTCGAAGGTTGCCTCCTTGATGCTCTTCTTATTCGAGCTGTCTCCAAAAGTATAGGTTGCACCAACGGTTAATCTTCTGCTATTCCATTTATTGCTAAACGTTTGTATGTTGTTGTTGAAGTAGCTTGTTCCACTTGATTTCCCCGTATTAAAGACGTCAGATAACGTTAAGCTTAGATTTAGCTTTTTGTTGAGTACATTCGCTTTTAATCCTGTTGATAGAGATTGATATGCTCCATAATGTGTATTGTCTTCCTTATGTGGAATTTGATGGTACCAGTTTAGGAATAGGTTCAGTGTTTTTGCTTGATTTACTGTAAAAGTATTTTGCGAATAGTAGCTGAATCCAATGCCATTTTGAGCAATGTGATTGGCTAGTTTATTTCGATAATAGGTGTCCGATAGGTAAGCTTCTGCTCCTGTGCTCGTCTGCCACCACCCTGTTATTTTTTCACTGTAAGAAACACTCAGTCCATAAGTATCACTATTGAGGATGTTGTAATAGGTACTAATGAAGATATCGTTCTCCATGGTAGAATATTGATCAAAGGAATTGGTAATATGGTAGTAGTTTAAACTCACAGATAAAGAACCGTGGAATAGATAGTTCAATTCGTAGTTGTCCGTAAAAGAAGGGTCTAATTCGGGATTTCCACTGTTGTATGAATAGCTATTCGCATAGTAACGGAAAGGGTTTAAAATATCGGAATATGGACGGTTAATTCGCTTGGAATAGTTGAAATTAAACGAGTGATTTTCATTGGGGTTATAGGAGATATAAGCCGTTGGAAACCATTTGTTGTACGATTTTTTGAATGTTTCCTTGGTCTCTACTAAATGACCTTCTACCTCTGTTTGCTCGAATCTCAAGCCTCCTTTTACGCTCCATTTGTCGCTTAATTTTTTGTGTAAGCTCAAATACCCTGCAAAATTGTCCTCTTTGTAATTAAAGCGATTGCTTCGTGTAGGATCATAGTTTAGGTTGTTGTCTATTCGGTTGTAATAAAATACGGTAGATCGGTTGTCGTAGTTGGAGTATTTTCCTCCAAATTCTACATCAGCCCAGGATAATTTATAGGATACATCTGCCGTACCACTCCATACTTGATAGTTTAAATCGTTGGTAAAGTAGGTCGATCGAGTATGGTTGCTAGGGGTGTTGCGCTCATTCATGTTTGTGCTTCCTTCTGGAATATTGGAAAAGTAATTCATCCCCAAGGATAATTTACTCCCCAAGGTATCTAAGTTGTGATCGTAAAAAGCATTTAGTGTGTGATAGATGTTGTCTGAAGTTACCTCTGTTAACGAATTAATAATAGAATCCGTGGTCTTTTGGGATACTGAGATGTACTTGGAAATATTGTTGTTCTTCGTTGTGTTTTTAAACTTAGATAAGTCATACGTTAAGCCAATTACGCCGTTTTTTGACAGCTGATAATTTGTTGTTAGGTTTAACCCTCCTGAAGTATAATCTCCTGTTGGATCGCCATAAGCATCTAGTATACGGTCTTCACCACGGTAAGTGTAGGTGTTGGTATTGCCGTACTCTCCATAGTTACCGTGGGCTTTTAGCATAAGATTCCACTTCTTATTTTGGTAGTTTAAGCTTCCATTGGTTGAGGTAGAATTGAAGTTATTATACGCATAGGAGCTGCTGAGTGATCCGTATAAGCCCAAAGACTTGTTCTTCTTCAAAACAATATTGATCAATCCGCTATTTCCACTTGCTTCGTATTTAGCAGGAGGATTGGTAATTACTTCTATTTTCTCTATATCATCTGAGCGTAGTGTTTTGAGGTAGTTGCTCAAAGCATCTCCTTGAAGATGAACGATCTTATCGTCAATCATTACCGTGACACTGCTTTTACCTACAATGCTAATCTTGTCGTTTTGAACTTTTATCAAAGGGGTATTGGTCAAAGCTTCCATGGCATCCATTCCCTGTGACGCAATGCTGTTGGCCGTGTTGAAAACCAAGCGATCTGCTTTGCGCTCCACTAATTTTTTTTCCGCTTGAAGTACAATTTCGCCTAATTGCGTGGTTGATTCTGCTGTGATTTCACCTAAGTCTAGATCGCGATCTAATGTGATGTTTTTGGTGTAAACTAACTGACCTAGATAATGAATATTGAGCTTGTAGGAAGCAGTGGGAAGGTTTGTTAATTGAAAATCTCCTGTTTCAGAGGTAAAACCCTGTTGAGCGAGTTGGTCATCCACGCCTTTGAGCAGGTGAATTTCCGCAAAGTCAATGGGTTGTTTTTCTTGGTTAAGCACTTTTCCCTTTAAGCTATTTTGGGCTTGTAGTACTGAAATACTACATAAAAATACCATAAAGAGTGTAAATTTCTTTTTCATAATGGTTGAGTTGAAACCTACTTATTAACAGTGTTGATAAGGTTGTTAACAAGTAGGGTTATTTCTGTTTGTAACTTAGTTGATGCCTATTGGTAGCAGAAGTAAATGATTTGTTACTATTTATTTAACTATGTTAATAACTTTCGTTTTGGAGGGGCTATTAAGGTCTTTGGATAAAGCTTTTTCTATGCTTATTAACAAAGTTATAAACAAGGTTAATTTACTTTCTGTTGATAACTTCTTTATTGCTACCTTGTCTTTCACTTACTTTAATTTTCGAATTTCCAAAGCTGTAGCTTAACCCCAACGAGAAATAGCGGTTGTCATAATACATAGTATAGCCTTGTTTCACACCATCTGATGTGGCCTCTGCACGTAAGTGGGACGTTCTAAAAATGTCATTTAGATAAGCAGATAGATTTAGTTTCTTGTCTAACATTGCATATTTCATACCAATATTTAATCCCTGCATGGCTTTTAACTTCCAGTTTCCGTTGTTTAATTTCGACTGATAGAAGTAATCCACTTGAGCTTGTAAGGTCTTGTCTGCATTTAGATTGATCGTATTGTTTGAATTGAAGTAGTAGCCCATACCGTTGCTCGTTGTTAAATCCACAGGCAGTAATAGTTTGGTACTGTTGTAAAATACGCTCAAGGTATTTTGCGAATTGAACCAATGCCAAGCATCGTGAATATGCGTCATACTTAGGTTGTAATTTTCTGCATCAAAGACATTGGCTTGTTGTAAGATTTGAATGCTATTGATTTTGTCTATCGTGGCATATTGCGTAGCTAGATCTTTCACTTTTGAGTAAGAGGCATTGATGAATAATTTATTTTTAAGGGTGTAACTCAGCGTCAAGGCATTGGTGAAAGTAGGTTTTAACGAAGGATTACCCGTTACGTAATTATATTCATTTACATACCATCTAAAAGGGTTTAGTTGCCAAAAAGAAGGACGGTTAATGCGGCGATTGGCGGTAAGGGAAAAGGTGTGATCCTCATTCATTTTATAGTTGACGTATACACTTGGAAATAGCTCGGTATACGTTGTTTTTTCTTTGGATTGACTTGCTGCGGATTCTCCTACTGTTTGTGTACTTTCTAGGCGTAAGCCCACCTGTGCTTCCCATTGTTTAGAAAAAGATCGAGTAGCACTAAAATAAACAGCTTGAATGTTCTCTTTGTAAACGAAGTGATCGGCTTGTAAAATCTCTTGTGTTGCAGAACCCGCGTTTGTATTAAACGAATTAGCGTTGTTTATCGTTTGAACAAAACTCACTTTTGCTCCGTAAGTTAAGTTGGCAAAAGACAGGGGCTGTTCCATGTCTATTTTGGCACTGTAATTATCGATCGTTTGATCGCCATCTGTTTGGGAATTTTGATCGCTGTTCACAACGTTATGAACAGTAGCTTTTTTTGTGTTGAAAACTCGGTTTTTATGTGTGATGTAGTTAAAGTAATCCATGTCTAAATTCAACCTAGTTCCCACAGTATCAAATTGATGATTTAAATTAAGATTAACCGCATGATTGTTGAAATCTGGACTCGATTTCCCCTTCGTTTCAATGTTTTTAATCAAGTTATCAACAAGGTTATAAACATTTGTTTGATTCTTGTCTTGGGTGTTTTGTTTGTAAGTATTTCCTCTATATTGTACTCCGATTCCCGTTGATGGAGTCGCTTGGTAATCCAATTGAAAACTACCTGATAGATCTTCTTTTTTCGCGGTTTCACGAAATACGGTTTTCCATGTTTCTTTCGGATAATGTAGCTCCATTTTGCCAATTTCTTGGCTGTATCCTGAACTAGCATTAAGTGAAGCTGCTAGGGATACTTTGTTCTTGCTGTAATTGAATACATCGCTAATCTTATAGGTTGCTTTATCCGCAGCTGTAAATCCACCGCTTATTTGATTGCTCCACGCATTGTGTTTGCCTTGTTTTAAAACAATATTGATCAATCCGCTATTTCCACTTGCTTCATATTTGGCTGGAGGGGTCGTTATTACTTCAATTTTCTTGATCGTCTCCGAGGGAATTGTGCTCAAATAGTTGATGAGATCCTCTCCAGTCAGGGGAAGGAGTTTATCGTTAACCATCACCTGCATGCTGCTTTTTCCGATCTGAGCAATTTGATCCTTGTCTACTTTTAATCCTGGAGTAAGCTTTAATACATCTTTAGCATTGCTGTTATTCGCGTGTATTGATTGTTCAATATTGAAGACTGTACGGTCAATTTTGCGTTCTACTAATTTCGCTTGAGCGGTCAAGATAATTTCGTCTAATTGTTGATCGTTTTGGATGACAATGGGATCTAATTGACGATCCGTTTCTATGGACAAAGTGGTTTCGTATTGTTTTACTCCCAAATATTGAATGCGTAAAATATAGGTAGCTGAGGGTATATCAAGAAGAACGAAGCTTCCTGTATCATCAGTATAGGTGTGTTGAATCAGTTGATCTTGTTGATTGAGCAAAAGTACTTCTACATAGTCAAGCGGTTGATGTGCAGCATCAACAAGTGATCCTGTTAGCTTTGATTGAGCCTGACTGATGAAAGAAAGGAGTAAAATAAAAAAGGTGATTCGTTTAGTTTTCATCGAATAGTTAATTTGCTAGATGAAAGACTAAAGTTGTGCCAGAGAAATTATGTTTTTATAATTCGCTGAAATTTAGTATATTAATCGTTTTGTTTAGTAGAGGAGTGTTCATTTTTGAACAGCTAATGAATGAAAATGAACAAAAAAAAACTGCTTTTGGGGAAAGCAGTTTTTCGTTAAGCATATATGAATTTTTGAATTTCAGTTTTCAGTGTATTCATTTTAAGCTTGACATTGATTTTGTTGTTTATGTTAACCAAAGGTACGATAAAGTTTAATAAAATGGAACTAAAATATAATAAAGTGTTACCTTTGTGACAGATAATTTATTAAACTCAAGGTTTATTATGCAAACACCAACACAAAAATGTAAAATTCAATCAGAAAAAATGCGAACAAGAAGAAAAGAATTAGGGTTTTCTCAGGAATATGTAGCAATGAAGCTTAATATTTCACAAAAGGCATATTCTGATATTGAGAGTGGAAAGACGAAGTTGAAAAATGATGTATTGAATGAAATCGCAGTGATTTTAGAGATATCTCCTTTTGAAATTTGTCCGATTGCCTGTGATTGTACTTCTGATTTGCAAATAAAACATGGCAGATTAATTCAGTATCTGCAAGAGAAGGATGTTAATTTTCCAGAAGAGTTGATTTAATTGGCGTGCAATCTTACTTGAACCTATCGTTTTTAAATTGAATAAACAAAGCGGTCTCCCATGGGAGACCGCTTTGTTTATGTAGTGTAGTTTATATATTCCATTGCAAAAGACTAGCTCCCCACGAAAATCCTGCACCAAAAGCAGTAAGTAAAAGCAAATCGCCTTTCTTAAGCTGATTTTTGTACTCCCAAATACAAAGCGGAATAGTGGCTGCAATTGTATTTCCGGAATAGGTGATGTTGTTTAAAGCTTTTTCTTCCTCAATGCCTAGTTCTTTTCCAACAGCATCAATAATGCGCTTGTTTGCCTGATGAGCAACTAACCAGTTGACGTCTTCTACAGTTAAACCATTTTGGTCTAGAAGCGATTGACAGGCTTGACTCATTGCTGTTACTGCATTTTTGAATACAACTTTACCATCTTGTTGTAAGTAGCGATGGGTTGAATCCCAATTCTCCATAGCATAAGGATAGCGCGAACCTCCTCCTTTGATATTCAAATATTCAATTCCCTTGCCGTCACTGAGCAACAAAGCATCTAAGACTCCAGTTTCTTTAGAAGGTTCAAGCCATACCGCTCCAGCTCCATCGCCAAATAAAATATTGGTCGATCGATCTGTGGTGTCAACATAGGAACTAATTTTATCCGCACCAACGACCACGACATTCTTGTAGCGCCCTGTTTCTACCAAAGCAGCGCCCATATCTAAAGCATATAAAAAACCAGAACAAGCTGCATTCATATCAAAAGCCCATACCTGGGTTAGATCTAACTTGTCGCAAATAATATTTGCCGTTGAAGGCATAGGCATATCAGGTGATGAGGTTGCAACCAATAGTGCATCTATGGTCGTGATGTCTTTTTGATAGGTTGCACACAACTCCTTAATCGCCTCAACTGCCATATCTGATGTCGCTAGACCATCCTCTAAAATACGTCGCTCTTTGATCCCTGTTCTTTTCATGATCCATTCATCAGAAGTGTCTGATAAACGTTCTAAATCAGCATTGGTCCGTCTGGTTGTTGGTAGATACCCCCCAATGGCTGTTATTTGAGCATATTGTTGTTTGTTTCTCAACATTTTTGTTAGTTTTGCGTCTTATATGCAAATAATAATTAACTTCAGTTTGAGGGGTGTTTCCCCTTATAAAAGACTCAAATCTCGTGTTTTTTGATAAAATATCAGTAGTTAAATAAACGGAACAAGTTGTCAAAAAGACGTAATAAATTCCGTAAAATGTTAATTTGTTAACTTATACTCGCGCGGTGACACGCCTACGCTATTTTTGAAAAACTTACTGAAAAGGGCAACGTCCTGAAAGTTTAATTCATTGGCCACTTGGGTAATGGTATTGGTCGGATTTTTCAGTAGGATTTTGGCCTCGAGAATGATTGTTTCTACAATGATATCCTTGGGTGCTTTGCCAAAAACATCAGTAATGATTTTAGTTAAGTGTTTTCTGCTGATAAACATATGATCAGCATAAAATTGCACGCTTCGTTCTTTTTTGAAATGGGAGGATACCAGTAAAAGAAAATTCTTGGTCAGTTCTTCTTTTCGAAGGGTCTTTTTTTCTGTTTTTGCCAATACACGTTTGTTGTAAAAATGCCCTAACTCATACATCAAAATAGAGAAATGGTGTAAAATCAACTGATGCGTAAACATATTGTCTTGTGTAAAAACCAATTTATTCAATCGCTTCAAATGGTATTTTATCTCTTTAATGATGTAGCTGTTTAACGGTAAAATCTTGGGATACTGAGAGGAGAAAAACTGAATGAGGTTGTTTGACTTTAAGTGAAAACCCGCATCTAAAAATAGTTCGCCACTGGCAAAAAAAGCTAGTACACCAAAGTCTTTGGTATATTGAATAATTTCAAAAAATTGCTGAGGTAAAACGACGAGAATATCGTTCTTTTTGACTTTCGTCGGCTCTAAATTGATCGTGATTTCGCATTCTCCTGAAGTGATGAGAATCAATCCAAAAGAAGCAAATTTATAGGGTTTTCCAATAACAAAATACTGGCTGTGTTTAGGACCAATTTCTACAACAGCTAATCGCTTATCTACAATAAAACGTTCATATCGGTTTAAGATATCAGCAATAGAGTACGATTGTATATAATTATTCTTCACAATAAGACAACATAGTTAAAGGGATAAAAATAAGAAGTCCAAGTCAGAAAAAAGTTGTTTTAGGTTAAGAAAAAAAAATAGAGTAGAAAATTTTTCTACTCTATTGCTGTTTTATTTTATTCGGTCAACAAGGGCGAAGTCCTAGTGATGATCTACGAAATTGTGATTGGGTTCATAGTCTGCCTCCATCTCTGCCTGATAGTCTACAGGTTCTTTTTTGCCAAATCGCTGTCCGATTTTGTCAAAAATAGAGTAGATGATAGGTACAATAACCAAGGTTAATAGAAGGGAGGAGAGTAATCCACCAATAATGACAACGGCTAATCCATTGTTCATTTCTGCTCCTGCACCACTGGCGAGTGCAATGGGTACCATTCCGATTACCATGGCGATTGTCGTCATCAAGATAGGACGTAAACGCGCATGGTTGGCTGCAATCAATGCATCGTGCACGCTATCTCCTGCTTCTACGCGGTGGTTGGCAAAATCAACCAATAGAATAGCATTCTTACACACCAGTCCAATTAACATAATGATACCGAGAATAGTAAAAATGTTTAAGGAAATATTGGCAATAGCAAGCGCGAGTAGCGCACCAATAAACGAAAGGGGAACAGAGAAAATAACAATAAACGGTTTAGAAAAACTGTCGTATAAGGCAACCATAACCAAGTAAACGAGGATAATAGCTGCTAATAGAGCAATTCCCAATGTACCAAAACCTTCTTCTTGATCTTCCATTGTCCCCGTCCATTGGTATTTAACCCCTGGTTTTAAGGTCAATTGATCAAATTGAGGCAACCAATCTTCTGCAATTGCTCCTGGTGAACGACCAATCGTTTGAGACTTAATCGTTACAGATGGACTCTTATCGCGGCGCTCTAAAATTGAAGGTCCTGAACTATAAGCTACGGTAGCAAATTGCTCTAATTTAACATCTTGTCCTTGGTTGTTCTTAAAGTTGATGGTTTTTACATCGTCAATCGTCGTTCTAGCATATTCTTGAAAGCGGATGTTGATGTCGTATTCATATTCACCTGCTCTATATTTTCCATCTGTATTTCCATTAAAAGCTGTTTGCATGGTCATCCCCACTGTATACATGTCTAGTCCCAAGGCCGCCATTTTGTCTCGATCTACTTGTACATTGATCTCAGGACTACCCGTTTCTGTGGTTAGTTTGGTTTCCATTGTACCAGGGATTTGATCCAATATCGCTTTGGCTTGGATGGCAAAATCCATGGCATCGTCTAAGTTAGATCCAGTAACCGTTAGTGCTAAAGGCGCTTCTTCTGCACCGATGAGTCCCACGGGAACCGTTTTTACTTTAACGCCCACCATCAAAGGTGCAAGTTCATTTTTCAATTTAGCAGCATAAACAAATGAACTCTCACTGCGTTGTTTCTTGTCAGTTAAAATCACGTGAATTTCCGATTTGTACTTCGTAGCCTGACTTCCACCATATCCTTCTGATGATTGTCCAACTGTGGTAATCATATCCACCACTTCTGATTTGGTGCGCAAGAAAGCTTCTGCCTTTTGGGTCATGCGATTGGTTTGTTGTACTGAGGCATCTTTATCTAGTTCTAACTGAACTAAAAACTCACCTTTATCTGTTTTGGGGAAGAATTCTCCACCAACATACCCAAAAATTGGGAGTAAGAGAGAACCGAAAAAGGCTAAAGCAACAATAACTAATACAATCACCGTGTTTTTTGTTGATTTTAATGACCAAACCAATAAACCGGAAATACTGTGAGTGAAAGAACTTAATCCCTTTTCAAATCCATGCAAAATTTTTCCAAAGAATGAATGCGGTTGAATGACCTCAATCTTCCCATATCTTGAGAACAACCAAGGTACAATGGTAAAGGACACCAATAAAGACAACAAGGTTGCAATAATTACAGTTACACAGAATTGCTTAATAATGTTAGGTACTAAACCAGATGACATGGCAATCGGTAAGAATACCACTACTATAACCAAAGTAATTGCCGTAACGGTAAAACCAATTTCTTTTGCTCCATCATAAGAGGCACGTATCTTGTTTTTGCCCATCTCCATGTGACGGTGAATATTTTCAATAACCACAATAGCATCATCTACCAGAATCCCTACGACCAAGGAAAGGGCGAGTAAACTCAATAAGTTTAGCGAATATCCCAAAAGGTAAATACCAATAAAAGTAGCAATTAACGATAGGGGAATGGCAACCATTACAATCAAGGCATTTCTAAAACTGTGTAAGAAAAATAGCATCACAAAAGCCACTAACACAATAGCTAAGAACAAGTCAAACATTACTGCATTGGCTGCTTCAAGGGTAAATTGGGAGGAGTCATTCGCCGTTTTGATGTTTAGTTGAATATCAGCATAGTTCTTTTCAACCTCTGCAATGGATTGCTGCGTCAATTCACTCACCGTTACCGCATTGGCATCCGATTGTTTGATCACTTGCATCAAAATGGTTGACTGTTGATTTAAACGCGCAATTTTTTCTACTTCTTTGATGCCATCTTGTACATCAGCGATATCACTTAAACGAATGTCAATACCTTGGTGAGAAGCGATCACTAAATTTCGCATTTCCTCTATGTTTTTGTACTTTCCGGCTAAGCGAATAAGTGTTTGCTTGTCTTGGGATTTCACACTCCCCGTAGGGAAATCTAAGTTAGAACTCAACACCGCTTGCTGGACCATAGGAACGCTCAAGCCATAGGCTTCAATCTTTTTGGGATCCAGTAAGACTTGAATTTCTCTTTCTTCACCTCCAACCAGTTCTACTTTGGCAACACCAGCAACACGCGAAAAGATTGGCTGGATTTTCTTGTCTAATAAATCATAGAGCTCCTTTTCGGTTAGGTTACTCGTTACACTCAATGTCATGATAGGTAAATCACTCAAGGAGTATTTCTGTAAGGAGGGTGGATCTACGTCTTTGGGTAAATCTTTGAGGATGGCGTTGATTTTACGCTGGGCGTCATTTAAAGATAAATCGACATTTGCCTCAGAGGTCAGGTAAATCATTACCGTTGACAAGCTCTCAAAAGATAAGGCTTCTACCTTTTTTACGTTTTCTAAGGAGGCTACGGCATCTTCAATTTTCTTGGTGACTGTATTTTCGATCTCCGAGGGCGATGCTCCCGGATATACAGTGGCAACTGTAATTACGTTTACTTCAAATTTTGGAATAAGCTCGTAACTCAGGTTTTTATAACTAAAAATACCTCCGAGTATGAGTGCAATAAATAGTACTATAATAATACTCGGACGTTTTATGGATATTTCGGCTATTTTCATATGTCAATCCTCTCTTTTAGGACATTATTTAATAATAGATACAGGGGCTTGATCAACTAAGTTGATTTGCCCAGAGGTAATTACAACTTCTCCTTCTTTTAATCCGTCGAGGATTTCAACAAAGTCCCCGAGATTTCTACCCGATACCACTTGTGTAGCTACGGCTTTATTATCAATGATGCGGTAAATTAAATTCGAGCTTACACTTCCTACAAAAGCATCACGAGGAACTAAGAGTAACGGAGTATCTTGATTCTTATCTGCATCAAAATAAGCCGAACCATACATTCCAGCACGCAACTTATTGTCTTGGTTGTTGGTCAGCAACAAGTCTACGGGATAATTTAGAGCTGCATCTGCTTTAGGAGCGATAAACGTCACTTTTCCTTCAAAGGGATCATTGGGAAATACGCTGGCTTTCACTTCAATGATATCGCCTTCTTTTAAGTTGGCTACGTGACTCTCATCTACATTAACTCGTAGTTTTAATTGATTGACATTCACTAGGTCGAAAATAGGAGCCCCAGGAGCAACAAAACTTCCCTGTTCGACGTGTTTTTTGTTGATAACGCCGTCAATAGGTGCTTTGATACTCGTATCGCTCGCTGTGATTTGAGCCGATTTTAAATTGGCTTCTGCATTTTTGAGCATAAGTTTTACCTGATCCAATTGTTGTTGGGTAACTCCGCCCGTAGTAAACGCACTTTCGAAACGAGCAGCATCTGCTTTGGCTGTAGCATAGGCGGCCTCCGCATTGCGAATTTGGATATTGATTTGATCGCTATTTACTAAAGCTAAGGCTTGACCCTTGTGTACTTGAGCGCCTTCATCCACCAAAAGGCGTACAACGCGTCCTGGTGTTTCTGCAGAAAGCGTTACTTCCTGAAAGGGTACAAAGTTTCCATTGGCTTTGTAGGTAGCATCAACAACTTGAACCGTTGCTTTTTCTGCCCGTACAGCTATGGTTGCTTCTTGTTGCGCAACTAAGGCCGTTTCTGCATCGTTCTGACTCTTATTTCGCTGTAGTATATAGATCGTCCCACCAATTAAAGCAATAAGGACTAAGGCTGTAATTATTTTTTTCATGATTGTTTGAGATTAGGTGAAGAATTAGTTTAGGAGTGTCTTTAACTCACCTTGTGATTTAATAATTTGAATTTCTGCTAGTTTAAAATCAAGAAGGGAGGTGGTGTAATTATTTTCAGCTTCAGTATAGGCATTCTCTGCATTGAGCAGATCCGTTAAAGAGGCTAGTCCATGCTTGTAGTTATTCTGCATATTGGTTAGGATACTCTTCGCTAAATCAACATTTTCTTTTTGAATATTAATGGTGATGAGCGCATTCTCAATTGATTTTTGCGCATTGACAAAGTCTAAACTCAACGCCTGTTTGGTGTCATCCAATTCAATCTCGATTTTTTCTATGTCAATTTTGGCCTGTTTTACTTTAGATTTTGTTTCAAAACCATTAAATATAGGTAGCTTTAAGGTGATTCCCACTGCAGATGCACTCGTCCAAAATACGCCATCACTTGGCTTAGCCCCCCAAGGGAATTTGTCTCCCATGCCTTGATAACCAAACGTACCAAAGGCCGATAAAGTAGGGTAGAAATCCGCTTGAATCGATTTGAGCTTATACGCTAATAGTTCCTTTTGTTTTTCTAATAAGTTAATTTCCGTGCGATGGTCAATTTTGTTTTCTGCCAATACAACGCTTTCATCAATGGTAAACGTATTGTCAGGTAGTTGAATCGGCGTTTCTAAATCCATCCCCATAAAAAACTTCAGTGCATTCTGTTGTAACTCGACCGCGTTGATTATTTGTTGTCTTGTTGCTTTTAAATTGCTTAAACTCACTTTCGTTCGGTCAAGGTCGATCTGAGTGGCCAAGCCATTGCGGTGTAAATCTTCAATAATGGTCTTGATGCGCGTCGTACTGCTAATCGTTGTTTCTAAGGTTTGTAACATCGCCTTAGATTGGAAGACTTGGTAGTAGGTCGAAGCTACTTTTTCTATAATTTGTTCATCCGTCAATTCCTTGTTGATCACGTAGAACTCTTTGGCAGAACGCGCCGCTTTTAATCCCATAAAAACGGCTTGATTAAATAGGATTTGAGAGGCAGTTGCCGTGATTTGAGAGTTCCACTTCAAATTAAAAGGGATCATTTGTGTTTGTCCACCAAGCGTTAAGGGCATTTCCTGAATCTTGACGTTGTTGGCGATATTCGCCTCTACGTTGAGGTGAGGTAAGGCATTGGCTTTTACTTCTTGAATCTGGTAGTCACTGTTGATAACGTCCAAATTCGCTTGCCTAGCTTCTGCTTTGTGAACTAGTGCATAGTGCAAGGCATCTTTCAGTGTTAAAACCGGTTCCTGTGCCCATAAATGGCCCGTAATAAGTAGACTACATAGGGTGAGTAAAGTCTTATTCATTGATGATACTTTCTTTAAGTTCTAAGTATTGTTTGAGTCCTTTTTCTGTGGTAATGCTGCGAATGTGATGATCGAGATGTAGGGCATGTAGCTGCATATGGGTGTATTCTTCGGGTTCAAAATAATCGTGATCGTCGATGAGTACAACAGAAGCAATGTGTAAACGCGCCGTAAATTCTACATCTAAATTTGGACGATAAACACCTTCTTTTATTCCTTTTTCCAAATTGCGTTCTATAATCCCTACGTATTTTTTCTTGTGGATTATTTTTTGTTTCTGTGCAATCTTGGGGTAATATTTATTTAACTGATACAAGCAAACCGAAGTTTCAACCGCAAATACTTCGTTCATATTGTTGTGTGCCGCAATAATTTCAGCTATTGCTGTTTGGTTTTGTGCAATAACAGCTTCGAGAGATCTTAAGAATTTATCGTTGATGTAAACCAAGCTCTTTTCAATCAGTTCGGGTTTAGATGCAAAGTGCTGGTAAATCGTCTTTTTAGATATCGAAAGCTCAGCGGCTATATCATCCATTGTTATGCTTTTGAACCCTTGGGACAAAAACAGGTGTGTTGCTTTTTCTAATATTAAAGTTTCCATGAATCTCTTTTTAATCGGGCAAATATAAACAGGAAACTTATTTGGTTTAAAAGTTTCTATTGAATTATGAAAACTTTAACGCGGGTAAAAGTTTCCGTTTTGTCAAGGATAAAAAAGGAGAGAACCGCTTTGTTGTGATTTGATGCTCTTTCGTTCCAAAAAGAGGAGAATCAGTCTAAGAATGTATTGTTTTTGTTTCTAAATTAGTGGAAAACTGATCTATTTTTAAGATCTTTGCCCTAATCAAGAAGTAGAAATAGACAGCGAAACTAGAATTCTTTAAAAAACGCGTATTTTTACCAAAATTTTTTTGAGCATGCAATCAATAGCAAAATATAAAGAGGAGATAGCCTCCTATTTGAGTTCACTACAATTAGAGGGGCAACCGAATGAACTTTATGCGCCTATTTCTTATATTCTCTCCTTGGGAGGAAAACAGATTAGACCAGTTTTGACGTTAATGGCCACTGATGTTTTCAATGAAGATCCAAAGAAAGCTCTTCATGCGGCTACAGCCATTGAATTGTTTCACAACTTTTCCTTGATGCATGACGATATTATGGATGATGCTTCTTTGCGTAGAGGGCATCAAACCGTACATGAAAAATGGGATGTCAATACGGCGATTCTCTCTGGTGATGCGATGTTGATCTTGGCGTATCAATATTTTGAGCATTACGAACCAACTATTTTTAGAGATTTAGCGAAATTGTTCAGCAAAACAGCTATTGAGGTGTGTGAAGGACAACAGTATGATATTTGTTTTGAGCAACGTACTGATGTTCGCATTGAAGAGTACATCAAAATGATTGAGTACAAAACGGCTGTGTTAGTAGCTGCTGCGTTAAAAATGGGAGCGATTATTGCACAAACAACAGCAGAAAATGGCGACCAGATTTACAATTTTGGTTTGAATCTAGGCATTGCTTTTCAATTGCTCGATGACCATTTAGACGCTTTTGGAGATCAAGCAACGTTTGGCAAGCGAATTGGAGGAGATATTCTTGAAAATAAAAAAACCTTCTTGTACTTAAAAGCGTTAGAAAAAGCCAATCCGAATCAAAGAGAGGAATTGATTCGCTTTTATGCCACTGCAACATGCGAAGATGAAGAACAAAAAATTGAGCGTGTAAAACAATTATTTGTAGAAACAGGTTCACAACAAGCCTCTTTACAACTAATTGAACAGTATACAGAAGATGCCCTACAGACGTTAGAGCGCTTAACTATTGAAGAAGATAAAAAAGAATTGCTTCGCATTTTTAGCAAAGAATTGATGAATAGACAAATGTAATATACCATGGAAGTAGCAGTAACTTATCTTGAAGATCAATTAAAAGAAAGAAACTTATTTGACCCCTTGGTCCAGCAAGTTCAACGCGATTTTAGATTGAGTGTCGATGAGGATATTGTCTTCCAACCTTCAACTCCTCTTGCCTTGGTTCAACAAATTCAAGAGGAGTTGGAGCTTATGGCTTCTCGTACTCCTGCGAAGCTATCCATGCTACTCTACCGCATAGACGTAGCAGAAAAAGACATACGCGCTTTAGAAGAAGGCGATGTGTTTAACTATTTTCAACAATTGACCTATCTTATCGTGAAACGCGAGTTTCAAAAAGTGTACTTTCGACATTCCCTTTAATACCTAAAAATTACGCTATATAGTTTTCTTTTGAGAAAGAGCCAGTTTTTAAGTTATACAAAACAAAGAAGATGAATACAAATCACATTTCGTAAGTAAAATGGTATTGTTTTTGTATTTGTGTTACAAAATTAGAGATACTATGAATATAATTGTTTGGCAAGTTTTTATTATTGGAATTATCCTTCTAATGATTTACAGTTTATATCGCGTAGGACAATCTTCCTACTCGACAAATAAAAAGATTTTGTTTTTCTTTATGGTGCTCTTCTTCCCGCTATTTGGAAGTTTGGCTTTTCTGATGATGAATCACAACAAAGAAAAATAGCAAAGGAAATGACAAGGGTGCAAGATGCAAAAACACAAGCTAGGAGTTAAATAATATAGACTAGTTTTCGTTTGAAAGTTGTCAATAACAAGTATGAAACAACGTTTAATACAAGCAAAAAAAGAGCCGATTTGTACAATCGGCTCTTTTTTTGTATCTTATCGAATGTGATTCGAATTAGAAATAAATGCGGATAAATGGCATAAAGGCACTGCCATACACCATGTCTTTTTCGCGGTATAATACATTATATCGAATGCCTACCGTTGCGGGGCCACTGCTGTATCCTGCGCCTAAGAATAGGGCAGTATTCCAGAAGTTGGCATCGAGCTTGTGTAAGTCTTCCTTATAAGTATAGGTGTTGTTGACGCGCAATTGCTCCAGTTCAATAGAGAGTTGTAATTGTGGAATCGGGTTAGACAAAGCAATTAAGCTCCCGCCATAAATCCACGATTGGTATTCTTTGACACTACTGTAGTAAAAAGAGCGGTCTTTGCTGTTGATATAACTCCCTTGCAAACCAACACCAACACTCAAATAGGGGTTGACGGTATAGAGTGCACTTGGGGCTAACATCACATCCGTATAGCCATTTCCGAAGCCTAATCCGAACCCACCGCCAAATCTCCATTTTTTGACAGAATCGTAATTTTCGGAGTTATTTCGGTTTTGTTGTGCAAAAAGTGAAAAATTGGACAATAAAAAAAATGAAAAAATGAATAAAATACCCATTTTTTTGACATAAAATCTTCTCATAGCTGTTTTATGAAATTGTTGTGAGATAAAAATAAGAAAAAGTTTATACTTTTGTAATCAAAGAGTTGTATTTTTGTATATATAATATTTAATCAATAGGTCTTTAGACGAAAATTATGGATAGATTTTCCTTTTTAAACGCGGCACACACTGCATTTTTTGCAGATTTGTATGATCAATATTTAGAAAATCCAGATAGCGTAGAACCAAGTTGGAGAGCCTTCTTTCAAGGTTTCGATTTTGCAAATGAATTTAATGATGGTACGGTAGAAAAAGTAACTTATGTAACATCACCAACAGCCAGTTCAAATACAGGTAGTTCGGTTGATACAAGCCAAATTACAAAAGAGTTAGCTGTACTTAAGTTAATCGATGGCTACAGGACTTATGGACACCTATTGACTAAAACAAACCCGCTTAGAGAGAGAAGAGTCGTTCACCCAGATTTAAGTATAGAAAAATTTGGATTGTCTTCGGCTGATTTAAATACGACATTCGACGCTGCAAAAGCAATTCAATTACCTGCATCTTCTTTAGCGCAAATCATTGCTCAATTAGAGAAAATTTACTGTGCTACTTTAGGTATTGAATTCAAATATATTACAGATGAAAAAGAAGTGAATTGGATCCAAGATCACTTCGAAATCCCAGAAGCTAAATTTAACGCAGAAGAGAAAAAAGAAATCCTACACAAATTAATTGAAGCGGTTTCTTTTGAGAACTTCTTGAATACCAAATACGTAGGTCAAAAGCGTTTTTCTTTAGAAGGTTTGGAAGCTGCTATCCCAGCGATGGACTTTTTAATTGAATCCGCTGCTGCAAAAGGAGTAGAGGAAATCGTTGTTGGAATGGCACACCGTGGTCGTTTGAACGTTTTAGCAAACGTTTTCAAAAAACCAACCCAAGAAATCTTCTCCGAGTTTGATGGAAAAGACTACGATACGGTAGAAGGATTCGACGGAGATGTAAAATACCACTTGGGATTAAGCTCGATGCGCAAAACGCGTACAGGAAAAGATATCCATGTAAATTTGGCGCCAAACCCTTCTCACTTAGAGACTGTTGGAGCAGTGATCGAAGGAATCGCAAGAGCAAAGCAAGATACTGTATTTCCTAATCAACCGTCTAAAGTATTGCCAATCGCATTACACGGAGATGCTGCGGTTTCAGGACAAGGAATTGTGTATGAAATTGTGCAAATGGCACAATTAAGAGGGTATAAAACAGAAGGAACCATCCACATTGTACTAAACAATCAAGTTGGATTTACTACAAATTACACAGACGGACGTTCGTCAACGTATTCTACAGACATTGCAAAAGTAACAGCATCCCCCGTATTACACGTAAATGCTGATGATACGGAAGCTGCAGTACGCGCTTTCTTATTCGCTTTAGAGTACCGCATGACTTTCGGTAGAGATGTGTTTATCGATTTAGTGGGATACCGTAAATATGGACATAACGAGGGAGATGAACCAAAATTCACTCAACCTTTATTATATAAATTAATTGCAAAGCACCCAAATGCTAGAAATATCTATAACGCTCAATTGTTAGAAGATAAGATTGTAGATGAAAGCTTTGTTAAAGATTTAGAACAACAATATAAAGATGTATTAGAACAAGATTTACAAATTTCTCGTGAGAATGAATTTGCTAAAATCAGAACGTTCATGCAAGAAAACTGGAAAGACTTCCGAACTGTAGACGAAACGGAAATGGTTGTAGATTACGATACGAAAGTGTCTAAACAAGTGTTGACGGATATTGCTACTGTTATTACTGCACTTCCGGAAGATAAGAAATTCATCAGTAAGGTAAAAAGATTGATCGGAGATCGAAAAACGATGTTTTTCGAAAATGATCGATTAGATTGGGCTATGGGTGAACTATTGGCATATGGATCTTTACTGTCAGAAGGGTATGATGTGCGCATGTCTGGACAAGACGTAGAACGCGGTACCTTCTCTCACCGTCATGCTGTGGTTAAAACAGAAGATACAGAGGAACTTATCGTTTTATTAAACCAATTGAAAGACCAAAAAGGGCAAATGAGAATTTACAATTCCCTATTGTCTGAATATGCGGTTGTTGGATTTGAATATGGATATGCCTTAACGAATCCAAATACTTTAACGATCTGGGAAGCGCAATTTGGAGATTTTTCCAATGGAGCTCAAATTATGTTCGACCAATACATCTCGGCAGCTGAAGATAAATGGAATAACCAAAATGGGTTGGTGATGTTGTTGCCGCATGGATATGAAAACCAAGGGGCAGAACACTCTTCTGCTCGTTTAGAACGCTATTTACAACTTTGTGCAGAACACAATATGTTCGTAGCAAACTGTACTACACCAGCTAACTTCTTCCACTTATTGAGAAGACAAATGGTAACAGATTTTAGAAAACCGTTGGTTGTGATGTCACCGAAGAGTTTGTTGAGACATCCACAAGCAACTTCTACCATTAGTGATTTAACGGATGGTAAATTCCAATACGTCATTGATGATGCAGGGGTAGATAAAGCAAAAGTAAAATCATTGGTATTCGTATCGGGTAAATTCTACTACGACTTAGTAGCGAAGAGAGAAGAGCTAGGAAGAGATGATATCGCTTTTGTGCGTATCGAACAATTATTCCCTCTACCTGTAGAGCAAATCAAAGCAGTAATCGCTTCTTATCCGAATGCAGATGACTTTGTATGGGCACAAGAAGAACCGAAAAACATGGGAGCTTATGGCTATATGTTGATGAACTTTGATGCAAAACCATTGCGTTATGCAGGTAATAAGGCTTATAGTGCGCCAGCTTCAGGAAGTTCAACGCGTTCGAAAAAGCGTTTTGCTTATGCAATAGAAAAAGTTTTTAATAAGAACTTATAATAAAAAAAGAGTATTTTTACATAACAATATTTAATTAAAGAATATACGATGAGCATCTTAGAAATGAAAGTTCCTTCACCAGGTGAATCAATTACAGAGGTTGAAATTGCTACTTGGTTGGTAAAAGATGGAGATTATGTTGAAAAAGACCAAGCAATTGCTGAGGTTGATTCAGATAAAGCAACATTAGAATTGCCTGCAGAAGCAAGTGGAATCATTACTTTAAAAGCAGAGGAAGGTGACGCAGTGGCTGTAGGTCAAGTAGTTTGTTTAATCGATACTAGTGCTGCAAAGCCAGCAGGGGGGGCTTCTACTGAGGCTAAGCCTGCAGCTGAAGCTCCAAAGGCTGAGGCTCCAAAAGCAGAACCAGTTCAAGCACCTGCAGCGGCAACTTACGCAACAGGAACAGCTTCTCCAGCGGCTAAAAAGATACTAGATGAGAAAAATATTGATGCTGCTACTGTTTCTGGAACAGGAAAAGATGGTAGAATCACTAAAGAAGATGCTTTAAACGCGAAACATGCTATGGGAACACCAACAGGAGGACCTAGAGGTGAAGAGCGTAAAAAAATGTCTATGTTACGTCGTAAAGTAGCAGAACGTTTAGTTGAAGCTAAAAATACAACGGCTATGTTAACTACGTTCAACGAGGTGAACTTGACGAATGTAAACAAATTGAGAAGCGAATATAAAGATGCTTTCAAAGCTAAACACGGTGTTGGTTTAGGTTTTATGTCTTTCTTTACAAAAGCTGTAACACGCGCTTTGGAATTATATCCAGACGTGAATTCAATGATCGACGGACAAGAGCAAATTAAATATGACTTCTGTGATATTTCAATTGCTGTATCAGGGCCAAAAGGGCTAATGGTACCTGTTGTTCGCAATGCTGAATTATTGTCTTTCCGCGGAATTGAAGCTGAAATCAAACGCTTAGCAACAAGAGCTCGTGATGGACAAATTACCGTAGATGAAATGACAGGAGGTACATTTACAATCACAAATGGTGGTGTATTTGGATCAATGTTATCTACGCCAATTATCAACCCTCCACAATCTGGAATCTTGGGAATGCACAACATCATTGAGCGCCCAATTGCAGTAAATGGAAAAGTTGAAATTCACCCAATGATGTACGTAGCCTTGTCGTATGACCACCGTATCATCGACGGACGCGAGTCAGTTGGATTCTTAGTAGCAATCAAAGAAGCGCTAGAAAACCCAACAGAATTACTATTGGATAATAATCCTAAAAAAGCATTTGAACTTTAATATAAAAAAAAGCAACTCGAAAGAGTTGCTTTTTTTTTGGAAATGGGAGATTGGAAATGGGAGAAGGTGTCAACCGATTACTATGAGCCGTAAACGTGAACTGTGTGTGGTCAACCGTAAACAAAATAACGTATCTTTGTTCCTTAAAACACTAGACCATGTCGAAAGAAACGAAAAAAGGAATATACAGAGGTATTATTGAAAAGGACGAATTAGGAAACTATTTTTGTGGTCCTTACTTACTCGATTACCAATATACAGAGGCTCAATTTAAGTTGGGAGATAAGATTAGTATCAAAACGGTTATTGCTAATCCAAGTGGAAAGAGTAGAACCGCTTATCCAATGAAATCAATGAAATTTTTCTTGTCAGAAGAAGAGTAGTCAAGGAATAGAAGAAAATAAAAAAGGTATGATAGCGAATCATGCCTTTTTTTATGGGGTTAAAACAGCTAAAAAGGGCGAGTGAAAAGGAGATAATTCGGTAAAATAGCACTACATTGTCTGCTGGCTTTACGCGAAGTTTGCTTTTCACTTTTGGTCTCGTAGAGCGTTTTATTGACGATTTTATATGCGCAACTATTATACGATATTAGAGGTTCCTTCAACTGCAAGTTCGAGTGAGATTAAGCAAGCCTTTCGACGTTTATCAAAGCTGTATCACCCCGATATGAATCAGGGTAGTACGCGTTATCAAGATCGATTGGCTGAGGTAATCCATGCTTATGAAGTTTTGGGGAATGAAACGCAGCGAAAAAGCTACGATTTCTCATTGCTTCAATCAACTTCCTATCGTTCGTATAGCGATCAAAATACTTCAAGTTCACAGCCAACCCAAGCTTGGCAAACAAGCTATAACCAACCAGTCATTGTCGATTTTTCTTGTAGTCAAACTTATTTCTTTATTGGTGATATTCTCGAAATTAGTTGGGCGTGTCAAAATGCCGATCGCATTCGTCTCTATCCTTTGGGGTATATGAGTGAACTAAAGGGAAAAATACGCTATCACGTGAAAGATTTTAGCGGTAAACAGCTGTATCTCGAACTCATCGTTTATCATAATAATATCGCCCAGCCAGTCAAACAACATTTGATTCTGTCTCATGGTCGGTATAAAACATTTACCGATGCGGATGCATTGGAAACACCCGTAGACTATGTACCCATATTTCCGTGGTTTATTGGTTTTGTGGCACCGTTGGGACGCAGTTCACGCAAAGATTTTGCCCTTCGATCGGGAGCTATGTTGCTCGTGTTTTTATGGGTATATGGCTATCACGCTATTAATGATAATGAAGAATTGTACTACTTAGTCTGTACCATGCTCATCTATGCTTTGGTTATTAGTGCAGCCAGGCGCATTCACGATGTCAATCGATCGGGTTTTCTTTCTTTGTTATTGTTAATTCCCTACTTGAATGTGGTTATTTTTGTTATTCTCCTCCTGTTGAAAGGTGAAGAAGCTCCCAATAAACATGGGCGTAAACCCAAAAAATAGGAGGGAAAAGTAAGGGAGTGGAGGATCGATTTTTCGTTGTCTTTTTAGAGAAACTCGTTGGACAGTAACGTTTTTTTTAGCTTATATTTGTAGTTAATAATGTTCAAATCATATTTTGAGATGAGTTCTTTGTATTATATCGACAGAACAGATACTCGTTTGGAAGATGTTATGTTTTCTGAAACAGTAGCAAGAGAAATCGAAGCGTTCTTGAAGGAGTATAGGTATCGTGAAATATTGACGAAATACAACCTTCCTGTTAGTAATAAAATTTTGTTATACGGCAAAACAGGGTGCGGTAAAACAATGACAGCCAAAGCCATTGCCAAGCAATTGGATAAGAAGTTGATCATTGTCAATTTGGCGACTATTGTTTCCTCTAAATTGGGTGAGACTGCCAAGAATATTGAGAGTTTGTTTAAGGAAATTCAATATGAGAGTGCCGTTTTGTTTTTTGATGAATTTGATTCTTTAGGTCAAATTCGCGATTATGACAATAAGGACAATAGTGAGATGAAACGCGTGGTAAATGCTATCTTACAATTGATCGACAATTTCCCACAAAAATCAATTTTAATTGCCGCAACGAATCAAATTCAAATGATTGATGAGGCATTAGTGCGTCGATTCGAATTGAAATTAGAGTATACTGCACCAGAAAAAGAAGCGTTAGACTTGTATTATGATAAGATGTTGGCCGTTTATCCTGAAGAATACGCCAAGGTGGAACGTTTGTATGATGTTTCCTATGCAGAAGCTAAAACTCATATCTTTCGTACAGTAAAGAACAATATTATTACAAGCCAGATAGAATTAGAAAATTAGTAAAGAAACAAAAGAATATAGTATATGATGAAATGGGAAAAGTTACTGTCTTTAAAAAAGCACGGTGACACCTTTGTACGTAATCGTTTAGATGAAAGTCAAACGAGAATTGGTTTTGAAGTAGATTATGATCGCATTATTTTCTCCTCGCCTTTTCGCAGTTTACAAGATAAAACACAAGTAATCCCTTTATCAAAAACCGATTTTGTTCACACCCGATTAACTCATAGTTTAGAAGTTTCCGTAGTAGGGCGTTCACTAGGGCGAAATGTCGGAGAAAAATTACTGAAGAAATATGTGTTTTTAGCTGAAGAATACGGGTATACCGTCAATGATTTTGGCGCTATTGTCGCTGCCGCTTCTCTGGCACATGACATTGGAAATCCTCCTTTTGGTCATTCAGGGGAAAAGGCTATTGGCGATTTTTTTAGCCGTGGAAAAGGTCTTGGGTTTAAAGAGCAATTGACTGAAAAAGAATGGCAAGATTTAATCGACTTTGAAGGAAATGCCAATGGCTTCTCTATTTTGACTAAATCCCGTCCAGGAATCGAAGGTGGTTTGCGTATTTCCTATGCAACTTTAGGTGCTTTTATGAAGTATCCAAAAGAGAGTTTACCTAAAAAGCCCACACGTGATATCTCGGATAAGAAGTATGGCTTTTTTCAAGGAGATAAAGAAGCGTTTATTGACGTAGCCTCTGAATTGGGTATGATCATGAAAGACGATCGCGTTGAGACTGCTTTTTACCGACATCCTTTGGCGTATTTGGTTGAAGCAGCAGATGATATTTGTTATACGATTACCGATTTTGAAGATGGAATTAACTTAGGTTGGATTCCAGAAGAGCACGCCTTAGAGTTCTTGATTATGATTGTGCAAAATAGCATCAATACACAAAAGTATTCTCAATTGAATTCCAAAGAAGATCGTGTGAGCTATTTACGCGCCTTGGCGATCGGTAGTTTAATTGACGATGTAACGCGTTTGTTTATTGAGAATGAAGAGAAGATATTAGCGGGCGATTATCCTTTTGCATTAACAGAGAAATGTTCGTATATCGCTCAAATGAAAGATATCTTAGCGGTAAGTATTAATAACGTATACCAGAGCAAAGAAGTAATTGAAAAGGAAATCATAGGGTATCAAGTAATAGAAACGCTCTTGGAGCGTTTTATAACGGCTACAAATAACCGTTATTATGGTGAAGACAACCACTATGACGGATTAATTCTCAAGTTGCTACCGGAACGTTATATTATAGAAAGCGATAGCCTGTATGAACGATTGATGAGTATCTGTCATTTTGTTTCTATGTTGACTGATGGTAAAGCACTGGAATTATATCATACAATAAAAGTAACCAAATAAAAAAAAGGCATTTGAAATTAATTTCAAATGCCTTTTTTCATTATTTAAACAAATATGGAAATGCGATTATTTTTTAGTTGTTGGAATCCAAACGTGTGAGTACACCATCATTCCACCATCCCACATCTTCATTGCGTCTGGTGCAGCAATGTTTTTCGCTTGTTCTAACGTTGTTCCAAGAGCGTCACCTTTACTAGCTGCAATTGAACCTTCTCCGTGTTTTGTAGCGATTGCAAAAGTAGCTTTGTTATCTTGGTTTTTGTAGTCTCTTACATATAATGTCAAGAATTGTCCAGCTCTTCCGTCGTAGTATCCTTCAGCAGTTAGGATTTCATAAATGATTTGCCCTTTAGCTTCGTCAGTAAATACGCGTTTCATTTCGATTTTTCCTCCTTCAGTGAATGTTCCTGTTCCTCTGAAATCTCCCATGAAGATAAAAGCTTCACCATTTTCTCCGATGTGGAACTCATATTGTCCCATATCATTTCCGTTTACTTTGATGATCGCTGATAAGTATGTTCCATCTAATTCTGCAAATGCAGGTGTAGTTTCACCACCATCTGTACCTTCTTTTGTATAGGTAGAGAATCTAGCTCCTGTTAATTCTGATGCTAATGCAAATTCAGCTTCAGCTTTTGTTTTAGCGTCTGCTTCACCAAAAGTTAAACGCGCTACATCTACTGTGTTCTCCGTAATATCCTTTAATTGAGCTACAAAGAAAGATCCTGCTTTGTCACCTGTACCTTCTAATAAGATTTTGTTGGTATTGGTGTTGTGCTGTAATACTTTCATATCGTAAGCGCCATTGAAGTTTACTACTGTATTAGAGAAATCGTAGTAGTATGTATGTCCTTGTTGAGTGAAAATGTATTTTCCTTGTACAGGTAAATTGATTTTTACTGGCTCTTCACCCCCTGATTTTGTCAATTTTAACCAGCTAAATTTGTTGTTTGCGTGGTCTGGAGTTCCATTTCCACTTGGTGGGAAAGCTGCATCGATTGCTTCAATTTCTGATGCGTATGAGTAGTCAATATTAATATCTAATGATACTCCGTCTTTAATATTACGCAAGAAAAAAGCTTTGTATTCGCTCTCTTTTACGTGTTTAGAAACAACTTTTAAAACGTTTTCTTTATTCTTGTAAACTTTGATGATATTATAAGTATCATCTTCTTGTCCACTTCCTGCCATTAATGACATTTGCATCGCAATTGATTTCTTTTTAAACTCAAACGGAATTGGGTTTCCAGCATGCGCATAGGCATAAGTTCCTTCAAATGGCAACTCTGAACCAACTTCAGTTTGTCCATTGTTGTTGTTTTCGTTTCTGATTACGTCATCATCACTAGAACAACTAGTAGTCCCTACAGCAAATAATGCCATAATTGCAAAAGCAGATAAGAGTTTAGTTACTTTCATCATGAGTAGATTATTATTATGTTTTTAGTTATAATTTAATTTAGACCAAAAATAAATAAGAAAAACGACATATGCAATATTATTTTTATTTTTTCTAAATAAGAATAGTGGAGAGAAGGGAAATGGGAGAAGGGAAATGGGAGATGGTGAATAAAATGAAGAATTCTTTGTTCGGCTTGTTCTTTGTGGTTAAAGGTTTACTAGGATATTGTAGGGCTCATTACCCATTTCTCCTTTTTCCTTTCCAAAAAAAAAGGTACTGTGAAATTTCACAGTACCTTTTTTTATTTTGTAATCATTGTATCTGTATTGACAGATAACTTAGATTCTTAAGCTTCAAATGGAACGATAGAAACGTAAGACTTGTTGTCTTTTTTCTTTTGGAATTTAACAACACCGTCAACTTTAGCATGTAAAGTATGGTCTTTTCCCATATAAACGTTTTCACCAGGATTATGCTTAGAACCTCTTTGTCTTACAAGGATGTTTCCAGCGATAGCTGCTTGACCACCGTAAATCTTAACACCTAAGCGTTTCGATTCTGATTCTCTACCGTTCTTCGAACTTCCGACACCTTTTTTGTGAGCCATGACGTTATAATTTTAAATTGTTAATTACTCAGCTGCTTCAGCTGTTTCTTTTTTAGTCGCTTTTTTCTTTGCTCCACCGAAGTTGATTCCTTCAATTACGATTTGAGTCAAAGCTTGTCTGTGACCGTTTTTCTTTTTGTAACCTTTTCTTCTTTTCTTTTTGAAAACGATTACTTTATCACCTTTAAGGTGTTGTAAAACTTTAGCTTCTACAGAAGCACCTTCTATAACTGGGGCGCCTATAGTAATGTTGTTGCTGTCGTCAACTAAAAGAACTTTATCAAAAGTGATAGTAGCTCCTTCTTCTGTCGCCAAACGGTGAACATATACTTTAAGGTCTTTGCTAACTTTGAATTGTTGCCCAGCTATCTCTACGATTGCGTACATAACAATAAATTATTAATGTTTATTTAAGTGTGCAAATGTACGATTCTTTTTTAATTAGTCAAATGTTTTTTAAAAGAAAAACAGTTAATGGTTGATAGTTAGCGGTTACGGGTTGATGGTTGATTGTTGCTTTTTGTACGGCTTATCTCATCTAGTTTATATTTTTTTTTGATATTCGGTGAATCTTCACTGCGTTAGGATTTGTTCTTAGTGTGGTTTATCTCATCTAGTTTATATTTTCTTCTGGCATTCGCTGAACCTTTACTTCGTTCGGTTTGTTCTTTTTTACAGGCTATACCGTGAAAAGTGCAAATCGCAAAAATAAACAATTCATGCTGTAACAAAATCCAACTTCGTGCGTCTCATAGTGCTATAAACTAAATTCAAAAACTATAAAATGAAAAGATCACTCTTGATTTTAGGCGCATTATTTTACGGAATGACTGCGTCAGCTCAAAAAGTGGAATTCGAAGAATACACTTTAGATAATGGGCTTAAAGTTATTTTGCATCAGGATAAGTCAGCTCCTGTTATTATCACGTCTGTTATGTATCACGTAGGGGCAAAGGATGAGAATCCTGAGCGTACAGGATTTGCACATTTCTTTGAGCACTTGTTATTTGAAGGAACGAAAAATATCGAACGCGGAGAATGGTTCAAATTGGTAACAGCAAATGGAGGCCAAAACAATGCCAATACGTCGGATGATAGAACGTATTATTACGAAGTATTTCCATCAAATAATTTGGAATTAGGATTGTGGATGGAATCGGAGCGTTTGATGCATCCTATCATCAACCAAATTGGGGTAGATACACAAAATGAAGTGGTAAAAGAAGAGAAGCGTTTGCGTATGGACAACCAACCGTATGGCCAATTGCTTCCTGAAGTGAAAAAGAACCTATTTACGAAACACCCATATCGTTGGGCACCTATTGGATCGATGGAACATCTAGACGCTGCAACATTAGAGGAGTTTTTAGCGTTCAATAAAAAATTCTATATTCCAAATAATGCCGTATTAGTTGTTGCTGGAGATTTTGAAACTGCTCAAGCTAAAACGTGGATTGAACAGTATTTTGGTTCTATTGCTAAAGGAACGCCTATAACGCGTACAGCTATTCAAGAAGATCCAATCACCAAAGAAATCAGAGCATCGTACCAAGATCCAAATGTTCAAATTCCGATGTTGGTTCAAGCATACCGCACGCCATCAATGAAAACACGTGAAGCACGTGTATTGGATATGATTTCTACTATTTTATCTGGTGGGAAAAGCTCAAGATTGTACAAGAAAATTGTAGATGAGCAGAAAAAAGCATTAGAAATAGGTGCATTCAACTTAAGTCAAGAAGACTATGGAGCGTATTTGATCTTTGGTTTACCTATGCAAGGATTTACAACAGCTGATTTAGTGACTGAAATCGATAAAGAGATTGAGAAATTGCAAACGGAATTAATTTCGGAGCGCGACTTCCAAAAACTGCAAAACGTATTGGAAAATAACTACGTGAGCGAGAATGCTGATTTAGAAGGATTAGCGCATAATTTAGCAACTTACAGCTTGCTATACGGTGATACCAATCTAATTAATACGAATATTGAGTTGTATAAAGATATCACGCGTGAGGAGATCCGTGAGGTAGCTAAAAAATACCTGAATAAAAATCAGCGCTTAATCTTAGATTATACGCCAGAGAACGAGACTACAAACTAATGCGAAACAAGACGAAGAAAAAATGAAAAAAGTATATATATATGCAGCTAGTTTAGTTTTTGCTTTAGCAGCTGCTCAACTACAAGCACAAGACAGAAAACAACCAGTTTCAGGGCCAGTACCTACAGTACATGTTGGACAACCAACTTCCTTTGTATTGAAAAATGGATTAAAAGTATTGGTGGTTCCCAATCATAAATTACCCCAAGTTTCTTATACCTTAACGATAGATAACCCTTCCATTGTAGAGGGAGAGAAAGCAGGTGTATCGTCTATTTTATCTCAAGTATTAGGAAATCAAACGAAAAAAATGTCCAAAGAACAATTCAACGAAGAAATTGATTTCTTAGGAGCAAATATTCAGTTTTTCTCTTCAGGAGCGTTTGCTAGTGGATTGTCAAAATACAATGAAACTATTTTGGGATTATTGGCAGATGGAGCTTTAAATTCAGTTCTTACACAAGAAGAATTTGACAAGGCAAAAGCGCAAGTAATCGAATCGTTAAAAACAAGTGAGAAGAGTGTAACTACCGTAGCACGTCGCGTAGAAAATGCGTTATTGTATGGAAAGCACACAGCAGCAGGAGAATTTGAAACGGAAGCTACAGTAAGCAACGTTACGTTAGCAGATGTACAAGCGTATTACGATAAGTATTTTTCGCCAAACAGCGCTTACTTAGTGGTGGTTGGAGATGTAGACTACAAAAAAACAGAAAAGGCGGTTAAGTCGTTATTCAACAATTGGAAACAATCTCCAGTTGCCTTTGAAGAAATAGCAACAAATAAAAACGTAGCAACAACGCAAATCGATTTTATCAATATGCCGAATGCGGTGCAATCTGAGATTGCTTTAGTCAATGAGGTAGATTTAAAAATGACCAATGAAGATTATTTCGCTGCTCTTTTGGCGAATCAAATCTTAGGTGGTGGTGGAGAAGGACGCTTGTTCTTAAACCTACGTGAAGCACATGGATGGACATATGGTGCATATTCTTCAATTAGTGTTGCACGTAAATATCCAGGTAAATTTAGAGCAAGTGCATCTGTGCGTAATGTTGTGACAGATAGTGCTGTAACAGAATTTATCAAGGAAATCGAATTAATGCGTACAACCTTAGTAAAGGATGAAGAGTTGAAAATGGCAAAAGCAAAGTACATTGGAAACTTTGTGATGGAAATTCAAAAGCCTGAAACGGTGGCGCGTTATGCTTTAAATAAAGAGTTACACCGATTGCCTGCTGATTTTTATGAAAACTACATCAAAGGTATTAATGCGGTAACAGCAGCAGATATCCAAAAAGCAGCACAAAAGTATTTCTTGAATGAGAATATGCGCATTGTTATTGTTGGAAAAGGAGCAGATGTAGTTGCTGGATTAGAAGGATTGAATAAACCTATGTTCTTCTATGATAAAGAAGCGAATGCAGTTGAAAAACCTGTGTTCAAAAAAGAAGTAGCAGCAGGTGTAACAGTACAGACCGTATTAGCAGATTACATCAAGGCTATTGGTGGTGCGGATAAGGTAAAAGCAGTGAAATCATTGATGATTACTAGCGAAGCTGAAGTACAGGGGATGAAGTTAGAAATGGTAAATAAAGTGAAGGAAGGCTACTTGTCTTCAGAGCAAAAAATGATGGGTGCTGTGATGTCTAAGCAAATTATTACACCAAAAATGGGGTATACAGTAATGCAAGGACAAAAATCTGACATTACAGGAGATGAGTTGAAAGAGGCTCAAGCAGAAGCTATGCCATTCGCTGAATTAAAAGCAGATGCAGCAGCTGTATTAACGGGAATCGAATCGATCAACGGTGTAGATGCCTATGGCGTTAAAGTGGGGAATACCACAGCGTATTACGATACTACGACAGGATTGAAAGTGGCTGTTGTTCAGGAAATGGAACAAATGGGACAAAAAATGCAACAAGTCGTTAACTATTCGGACTATAAAGAAGTAAAAGGAATCAAGTTTCCTTTTGTTCAATCGATGAATGTAGGAATTGAAATCGAAATGAAAGTCAAAGAAATTAAAGTTAACGAAGGAGTTTCGGATGCCGATTTTAAATAATCTTTTTAAAACTTAATTATAATTCTTTTTGAGAAGTCGCTATTCTAATCGAATAGCGACTTTTTTTTAGTTAAAGTCAACCGTAACAATTGATTCTCAAAACAAAAAGAGTGAATTATAAGGAGTGCGCATTGCCTTTTTTTGTATTTTTGTAGGATAAAAGCATTGTATTAATCAATTAGTTAACAAGAACGAGATGAAAATAGTAAAACTAGGATTAGTTGCCTTAATAGGCGGTATCTTTTTAGTAGGTTGTAAAGGCGAAACAAAGACGGCAGAAGGACAAGCGAATGAACAAGTTGAAGCCGTAGAGCAAGTTGAAACAGCAGATACGAATGAGGTAGCAGGTACGATGGAACAAGCTACATTTCAAATTGAAGGAATGACATGTGCTTTAGGTTGTGCTAAAGTGATTGAAAGTAAATTAACGGGATTGCCAGGTGTAAAAGAGGCTACAGTCGACTTTGACAGTAAAACAGCTAAAGTGGTATTTGACGATGCCAAACAAAATGGAGAATCGCTGACTAATACGGTTCAGAAAATTGCAAATGGCAGTTATAAAGTAGAACATTTAGAAGTAACTACACTTTAATAGTTGGATAAAAAAAGGGCTTTCGCTAAAACGAAAGCCCTTTTTTTATGGTTGTATGTGACAATGTCTTTCTTGAGGAAATAGGATGGCGAATGCCTTGGTAAAGATTAATTTTTCATTGATTTTTCCCATTTTAGCGATTCTAGCATTTGGCGCATATCTTCCTGTATATAATGGCTAGCAGGAAGTATAGAATCAAAGTTGGGTTTAGCATAAAAGTAGAGGGAAGCTACCACGAAGTTTTTGACGCTATCTGTAGCGTAAAATTGTACATTGGTTGCTGCATTACCCCCAACATGATAAAACATACCGAAAACGCGGTCTTTTTCATTGACAAAAGGTTGCTCGACAATTTCATCTGCTTTGATGAAGTGTTCATAGGTTAATTTTTGAGCGTCTTTCAATAAAGCATCGAGGTTATTGTCTACGGTTTTATAGTTCATAAAGATCGTTGCTTTCATCTCAGGATAGTGAACTTCAAATGCTGTTGCTTTCAATTCTTTGACCGTTGTGTTTTTGTTCTGGTCGAAAGTGAAGTGATGGTATGAATTCTCGTAGGTTTTGTATTCCTGTTTAGGGTAATTCAGTGCTAAATAAGCATTGGGTTTTGGTGTGGTTTCTTTTTTGCAAGAACCAAGTGCGAGTACGACTCCTAAAAAAGCAACGCTGTAGCGTGCGAATGTTTTGTGGAACATAGAGTTTATTTACTTATCCGATTAAAAAGGCAAATTATCGTCGTTGTTTTCTCCTGGAATAGAGAAGTTGTCAATGGCCTTTTTGCGTTCAATTTCTTCTGGTGTAACGGTTCTACTGCTCTCTTTTTTTGTATCAAGAAACATGAATTCCGTTACGATAATTTCAACAATTTGTTTTTGTATTCCTTCTTCCGAGGTCCATTGTCTGGTTCGTATCCTACCTTCAACGTAAATGCGATCGCCTTTAGTAAGGTGTTTTTCACATATTTCTGCTTGTTTATTTCGAACGACAATATTGTGCCATTCTGTAGAAGTGATGCGTTCATTGGTTGTTTTATTGATGTAAACTTCGTTGGTTGCCAAGGGAAAACGTCCAATGCAATTGCCATTCTCAAAATAGTGTATTTTGACATTTTCGCCTAAGTGGCCAATAAGTGTAACTTTGTTTAGTGTGCCATTCATAAATGCAAAAATTATACGGTTAAGGATTGAATAAAGTTATGAATTACAATTGGAAAACCAAATTTATTTAATTCACTCCAAGCGACAGTGTTCCCCTTGAGTGCAGTTGTTTTGACTAACCAAAAGTGAATGTGTAGTTTTTGGTGGGATAGTTGATGAATAATCACTTCTTGTGTGAGCGCTTCAAATTGGATAATAGAGTCAGCGAGGTGGTGTTTTTGTAGGTGTTCAGCAATATCGAAAGGGGTGTTCTCAAAGCGATCGAAAACGGGAAATTGATACAGGTTTTGCCAAATATCCTTTTTTGTACGTTGTTCTAGTTGCGTATTTCCTTGTTCATCTAAGAAAATAAGGAAGTCCATGTATCGGTTTTTAACCTTGGTTTTGCTGAGTTTCACGGGGAGCTTATCGACCTGGTTGGTTTGGTAGGCAACACAGGTGGTAATGAAGGGACAAGGGGTACAATTAGTGCCTTTGGGAGTGCATTGAATGGCGCCGAAATCCATGATCGCTTGGTTAAATATCGCGGGTTGTTTTTGAGAGATTAAACCAGCTGCAACCTGTTGAAATTCTTTTTTTGTTCTTTGAGTAGATATATCAGATGTAATTCCGTAAATTCGTGCGAGAACTCGAAAAACATTCCCATCAACTACAGGAACGACTTCATCATAAGCAATTGAGGCAATTGCAGCGGCGGTGTATTCACCAACGCCTTGTAAGGTGAGTAGGTCTTTATAGGTGGTAGGGAATTGACCTTCAAGTTCAAAGGCTACTTTTTTCGCTGTTGCATGTAAATTTCGCGCACGACTGTAGTAACCTAAACCTTGCCAAAGCAGTAAAACATCATCTTCTTGCGCATTTGCCAGGTCAAAAACAGTAGGATATTGCTGTATAAAAGCCTCAAAATAGGGTAATCCTTGGGCTACGCGCGTCTGTTGAAGAATAATTTCTGATAGCCAAATGGAATAGGGATCTTTTGTTTCACGCCATGGTAAAAAACGTTTGTTGTCTAAATACCAAGCTATTAGTTTGTTAGAGAAAATCATGATTAAAAAGTGTCTGGGGCAAAAATAAACGATATATAATTAAATTTTAATCGATTAAGATTGAATTATTGGATTATAAATTAATATATTTGCACACTCTAAAAAAAACGGACAACAACAAATATAATTAATATCTAAAATGACTAAAGCGGACATTGTAGCTAAAATTTCAGAGAAATTAGGGCTTGAGAAAGGTGACGTTCAAGCGACAGTAGAATCTTTTATGGATGAAGTAAAAGCGTCGTTAGAAACAGGTGAAAATGTGTATTTAAGAGGTTTTGGAAGTTTTATCATCAAAACAAGAGCTGAGAAAACTGGAAGAAACATTTCTAAAAACACAACAATTAGAATTCCAGCTCACAACATTCCTGCATTTAAACCAGCTAAAGTGTTTGTAGAAGGTGTAAAATCAAACACAGAAGTAAAAGTAAAATAATTTATTAATCTCTAAATTACACACATTATGCCAAGTGGTAAAAAAAGAAAAAGACATAAGGTAGCAACGCATAAGCGTAAAAAAAGAGCGAGAGCTAACCGTCACAAAAAGAAAAAGTAGTTTAATACTACTTTTTTCTTTTTCTAAGAAAGTTTAAAATACGTTCATTGATAACTATCTTATCAAGTTGAAGAAGGAATAAACAGGCATCTGCTTGTTTTTTAAAATAATGTTTAATCCATCTATACAAACTCATTTTGTTTTGAAAGGATTCTCCAGAATAACCAAAACAGTGTAATGAATGAGTATGGATAAAAATGTACAGTGTGAATAAAGAGCTAATTATTAGGTCGAATTCTGATACAGTAGATTTTGCCTTATTAAAAGATGGAAAACTAATTGAACTGCATAGAGAGCGTGAAGCTGATGAAGGAAATGGTTTTCAAGTCGGGGATATTTTTATCGCCAAAATCAGAAAACCCGTTCCCGGATTGAACGCTGCGTTCGTACACGTAGGTTTTGAAAAAGATGCTTTTTTGCATTATCACGACCTAGGCCCGAACTTAAAAACGCTATTGAAGTTCACTAAACTTGTAAGTGGAGGTAAATTAAAAGATTACGCCTTAGAAAACTTTGTTTTTGAAGAAGAGATAGATAAGGATGGAGCTATTACTGATGTATTAAGCGCCAATCAATCCTTATTGGTTCAAATTGTAAAAGAACCTATTTCAACAAAAGGACCACGTATTAGTTCAGAATTGTCCATTGCAGGTCGATACGTCGTACTTGTACCTTTTTCGAATCGCATTTCAATTTCGCAAAAAATTGAATCCAAAGAAGAAAAGGATAGACTAAAAAAACTAGTACAATCCATCAAGCCCAAAGGTTTTGGAGTAATCGTACGTACAGTTGCTGAAGGCATGAAAGTAAGTGAAATCGATAAAGATTTACGCAACTTAATGGCCAAGTGGAACAACATGTGCAAAAAGTTAACAACCGCACATCATCCCTCTAAAGTACTGGGTGAAGTCAATAAAGCTTCGTCCATTCTTCGAGATGTTTTTAATGATACTTTTACGGGTATCATAACAGATGATGAGGATCTGTATTACCAAACAAAGGACTATCTGCAAGAAATTGCCCCGACTAAGGTGTCGATTGTAAAGCATTATCAATCGAGAGAAGTTCCGATTTTTGAGAAATA
This sequence comes from Myroides sp. C15-4, assembly GCF_050522745.1. Taxonomy (NCBI): domain Bacteria; kingdom Pseudomonadati; phylum Bacteroidota; class Flavobacteriia; order Flavobacteriales; family Flavobacteriaceae; genus Myroides; species Myroides sp. C15-4. The sequence goes on from NZ_JBMVQX010000033.1 coordinate 35,435, forward strand.
CAGTATTGAACGCCAAATAAAGACCTCTTTTGGTAAAACCGTTTCTATGAGCAAAGGTGCTTATTTGATCATAGAACACACGGAGGCGTTGCACGTCATTGACGTGAATAGCGGAAATCGTTCAAATAAGGCACAATCTCAGGAAGATACCGCCCTGGAAGTAAACTTAATTGCCGCAGCAGAAATTGCGCGCCAGTTGAGATTGAGAGATATGGGGGGAATTATCGTGGTCGATTTTATTGATATGGGTAACCCAGAGAATAGAAAAACCCTGTATGATTTCTTGAAAGAGGAAATGAGCGATGACAAAGCCAAACACAAAATTTTACCACCTAGTAAATTTGGACTCATTCAAATCACTAGACAACGCGTTCGACCAGAGGTATCGATCGAGACTAGAGAAGAGGATCCCAATGAGCATGGTGAGATCGAAGCTCCAATTTTAGTTATTGACAAAATTAGAGCACACATCGAAAATATTATTGCAAGAGATCCATCTTGCAAAATAATCTTGAATACACACCCATTTATCGCGGCTTATCTGACGAAAGGATTGCCTTCTTTGCGAATGAAATGGTGGATGGAGTTCAAAAAATGGATCAAAATTGTACCGCGTGACGCTTACACGTATTTAGAATACCATTTCTTTGATGATAAAGGAAAGGAAATATCAGAATAACGAAAAACCCAAAACGAAATCCGTTTTGGGTTTTTTGTTAGTTTTGTTTTTCTAGATAAAATTCAATGGTCTGTGTATGACCTTCTTCATCGGTAATGGTCAGGTAGTTCACTCCTTCTTTGCCGTGAATGGCTGTTTCGTGAAATTGACTGGTTGTGCCAATGTATTGCTCGTTTAAATACCAAAACAAGGCTTTATTTGCACTACTTGTACTCGCTTTGGCTATAAAAGGTTGTACTTCGGAATAGAAGTTTTTTGTCAGGTAAATATGTTCCCCGTGTTTGGGGTAGATAAATTCAATTTTCTTGAGCTGATCTTGTGGCGCACAATCTCCCCTAAATGGAGGTAAATCTTGATAATCACTGTGTGATTTTCGATAGAAATACGCCATCGTTGGCGGTAGAATAAACCAGGGTATGGGTTGGATCTGATCGACGGACTCGCATTGGCTGTTCACTTGATATTGCAAGGAGGTATCCAAATGTACGAGTCTGTGGTAGGGGCATAAAACGGTTTTTTTTGCACGAAAAGGAACAAGGTCCGTTTGGGTCTGTGGACAATTTGGACCTGCTAAATAACCTGATGCTTGACAAATCGCTACTTCTTCCAAATCATTGAAGGGAATGGGTACATCTTGCTGTTTGGGTAAAAGTTTGAATAAATCAAAGAGAATTGGTCCGGCCATGCGGACGCCACTAATGGAAGGTCGTCCTTCGCCTGACGCGTTACCTACCCATACACTAACGACGTATTTTTTGTTGACGCCAATAGCCCAAGCATCACGCCCACCAAAACTCGTTCCCGTTTTCCAAGCAATTTTAAGCGCTGAGTCGTAGTATTGCCATGCCTCATCACCTTCGGGGCGATTTACTTTAGTAAGTGCCTCAAAAGTGTTGTAAATAGCTCCTGCGCCCCAAATTGTTTTCTCTTTGGATGTTGCTCCAAAAGATTGGGTGAAAGAGGCTTTCCAATTGAGCTCTTGTATTTCTTTGGTACGATAGTCGTGATCCTTGTTGTAGTGATTAACCGTCCCCACCATGCCTGCATAGGCCCTAGTTAGCTGCCATAAACTGCTTTCCGCTCCTCCTAAAATGAGGGATAACCCATAGTGATCTGGAGATCTGTTGATGGAACTAAGATTGAGTTGTTGTAAGTGGTCATAAAAGCGATAAACGCCATATTGTTGTAACATCAAGACAAAAGGGATGTTTAACGAGCGAGACAAGGCTTCATTTGCTGTTACAGCACCTTCATAACTGTTGGAAAAATTCGTTGGCTTATACCCTGAAATAACAATGGGAATATCCGCAACCAATTGATGGGGTAGTAAAGCGGCATCATCGAGCATGGCAGCGTATAAAAAAGGTTTCAAAATACTTCCTGTACTTCGTGCAGCTTGGATGATGTCTACATCTTTTTGATGCGCGGTTGTCGTAGGAGAGTTTCCTATATACGCAATAACATCTCTGTTTTCTACGTCGACAATTAGTGCCGCTATATTGTAAACCTCGGCTTGTTTGTAGTGGGTATAGTAATTCTCAACAATTGCATTGGCGCGTTGTTGTACAGCATAATCGACTGTTGTTACCAAGCGCTCCTCTTTGTTGGTTTTGGCTACATATTGCAAAAGATGAGGAGCTAATTGAGGAAGTTCATGTGGTTTTTGCGGTAGAGGTTCTGTAATGGCCAAGTCATACGTGCTTTGATCAATACGTCCCTTGTCCCTTAATTTTTTTAGTAAGGAATTGCGTTTTTGGAGTAAAATCTCCTGATTTTTTCCCGGATAGATTAAACGAGGAGCATTGGGCAACACCGCTAGAGTTGCACACTCTGCCCAAGAGAGTTGTTCGGGTGATGTACCAAAATAACGCCAAGCCGCCACGTCGAGTCCCACTACGTTACCTCCAAAAGGTGCATGTGAGGCATATAGATTTAGAATTGATTTTTTACTGTACTTGAATTCCAATCGCGTGGCTTGAATCAGTTCTATAATTTTTTCAAAGTAGGTGCGTTTTTTTCCATCTCTCGCTAATCGAATGGTTTGTTGCGTTAAGGTACTTCCCCCTCTTTTTACCTTTTTTGCTGATAAATTAGAGGTAAAGGCTTTGACAATGGAAACAGGATTAAATCCCCAATGGTAGTTGAAATATTCATCTTCATAGGCCATGATACAGGTTTCAAATTTTTCAGGAACTTGTTCCATGGCAGGAAATCTCCATTGACCATCACTTGCGATTTGAGCCGCGAGTAACTGGTGATCCTTGCTTTCAATCACAGTGGAATAGGGTTTGTCAAATAAAGTTTGAGGCAAACAAAAGTAATAGGCAATCAAGGTGATTCCTATTAAGATGGAGCCTACTTTCTTTTTCGTGCTCCATGTACGCCATTTTACATTAGGTCTGAATTTCATATAAAACAATACAGGGATATAGCTACCCCTGTATTTTGTATTGATTTAATATGTTGTTATTTAATTACTTCTACCCATTGTCCAATGGTGCGGCAACGATAAGCGTTGTCATACATCGCATTGGCTTGTACACCTGGTAAGTAATAATTTCCTAAGTAGGAAGCATTAAGCGTCACGCGTAGGGTTTTGGTTGTATTGGCTTGTAGCGTAAAGTAGAACATGGTACGATCATCGCGAATGTCAGTATAGTCTACTTGATTTTGTGCACCACCTGCGTCGGTATAACGCAAGTTGACAATTTCCCAACCAGAAGGTACAATATGGGTTAATGCTACATTTTCAATGCTGCGGTTACTTGTATTTGAAATGGTAATGTCACAAACAAATTCAGTCCCCTGTTGCAAGCTACTTGGGTTTACGGCAGCTCCATTGGTTGAGCGATAGTTTGTTTTGATCATCAAATTACTTTGATCTGCCTGTTCTTCACCCACGGGTAAAATACCACTGGAGGTCAAACGTGCATAAAGTGCGGCATTACTCTTGTTTTGAACGACTAAAGTATTGTTCGACTTGATGCTCTTTAACTCTGTACTAACCATAGCTTTGGTTGTATTAACCGTAGCTGCTTGCCCGTTATAGGTATAGAGCGTATTGATTCCATCTCCTGGTTTGTGTACGTTGACATAGCTGGCAATTGCATTTAAGGCATAGGCCGTTGTCTGCGTGCTCATCCATTGAGATGATCCCAATTTATTCGCTAGTTCAAGGGCATATTCATGTGTTTTGACTTTGTTCGCTCCACTGTTCATCATCGTTTCTAACACCATAGCTAAATTGCGTTCGTAGGAACCATAGTAGGAATAGCCTGAAATCTCATCCAACGAAAGGTTAGCGATTAATTTCTGAGCGGCATCTTTTTGTCCTGCTAGCGCATAAGCGGCTGCGAGACGGAATTTCGTATTGGTAGAAATTCCTTGCGTTTCTCTTAATCGGTTCATCGAAGCAACATCGGCTTGTCCAGCAAGAGCTAAAGTGTACAAGCGATACGCTTGAGCAAAATCTGAGCTATAGCGTTTGTCGTACTTCCATTGACGCGCCATCTTTTGTTGGTAGGCAATCCAGTTGGCTTTGCTGTTTACTGGTAAGACATAGCCCTTTTTCTCTGCTTCAATATAGAAATGTCCTACATAGGAAGTAGCCCAGTCATCTGCATAGCTATTTCCTGGCCAATAGGCAAATCCTCCATCAGAAAACTGGCGTTGTGCCAAGCGCTGAATACCTTCATTGACATTGCGTTGGATACTTTGTTTTTTGCTGTCATCTAGCGTAATTAAATCCCCTAAGTACAGCTGAGGAAATACACCCGAGGTAATTTGCTCCGTACACCCATGAGGGAAGGTAATTAAGTAATTTAAACGAGAGGTTAAATTAATGTTCGGGAAGGTAGAAAGCTCTAAAGTAGCCTTGTTACTTCCTGCAATTCCAAATGGAATCCAATCTAAATCTTCTTGTCCTTGTGGGTCAATGCTTACAATTTGTGTACGCGTTGTCACTGGGTTTGGATTGAGTACATCCAACTCAATGCTATACGTCGCTTTTTCTTTGCCAGAAGCGGCCTCAATTTCAATTTTGGAAATTCCTGTTTTATTGGCTACTTCTAGTTCAAAATACGCAATTTTATCATCGGGTTCGCTAAACGTTACTTGTTGGGTAGAAGAACCGCTAATTTTAAATTTATCATCCGTTTTAACGGATACTTGTGCATTTTTCACGTGGTTTTCCATGGCGAAAACCGTTACTGGTAACGTGATTTTCTCTCCAGGAACAGCTCGTCTTGGTAAAGATCCTAAGATCATTAATGGGTTGTTTACTTTTACCGTCTTATCAGCATGACCATAGGCTCTGTTTTCCGTGTTAGAAGCGACAATCATCGTGCGCACAGATCCGATGTATTTCGGCATTTTGATTTCGTGTGAAGCTGTTTTGCCTTTTTCTAAGGTATATGGACCTGAGAAAATAACAACAGGTTTAAAGCGATTGGCTTTTTTCACTTGTCCAGCGCCTAAATCTTCATCCCCACCAATACTGAATACTTGATTGATGGTTCCTCCATAGGCTCCAATGATGTAATCAAAAACATCCCAGGTACGAACACCAAGTGCAGACTTACTATAGAAATTTTGCCATGGTGCAGGTGTTTTAAAGCGCGTAAGATCCAGTAATCCATCCTCAACAATGGCAACGGTATACGTCATCTTGTTTCCATTTTTCTCCTTAACTTTTAAGGTGAATTTCTCTTCTGGACGCAATTTATCTGGCATGATGATCTCAGGCTCCAATTTTGTTTTCTTGTTGTACACGCTGATTGGCGCAATACCATAGAGGCGGATTGGCGCGTTATTAATCGTATAGGCGTGGGGTTGAATCAAGGTAATGTTAATATAAGCATTCGGAGCCATAGCTGCCGTTGCAGGTAATTCAAATGTCGTTTCCCCTTGTTTGGTTTGTACCCAATGCGTAGATAGAACACTACTGCCACTTTCTACAGAAACCAAGGCTCTTCCACCTTCACTTGATGGGAAGGATAGCTTTATTTTTTCATCCACGGTATATTCTTTTTTATCCGTAGCAATCGATAAGGCAATCGCATCTTTTCCTTCTCTGTGTTTGGTTTTTGCAGACCAATACGGCCAATCTACATACACTTGTTGAGAAGCGATATGACCACTGTTTAGGTTGGTAATCACTACTTCGTAGTTCCCCCAATCTTGTTCAGGGATTTTTAATTCGAATTTAGTTGATCCCTTAGATGAGGTCGTTAGTTGATCCGAACTGTAGAGGCTGTAATAGTCTGAAGCGTTGTAATTGGATACGCCATACTCGTTCGAACTCCACCACCAGTACCCTTTTTTACGGTATACATCGACTTGGATATTTTGCCCCAATCCTTTACCGTCACTGTCTACCGTTACAATAGAAAAATTCAAAGGTTGATCAGTTTCGTAATAGCCATATTTATTAGCTTCAGGCGCTTTTATTCCCACATAACTTGCATAAGGAGAGTAGGTAAGAGTGGAAACGTCGGTCGATACATCTCCGCCATTTTCATATACCTTGGTCGTTAAAATCGCTTTTAACATGGCTGAGTTTTCTACGGTATTTTTCAAGTTAAGCGAAAAGGAAAATGTCCCATTTTCGCTTGTTCTACCCGAATATACATTGATGTCTTCAGTTGCATAAGAAGACAAACTATTGTTGAAACGATAGTTCGGATATGCTTTGAAAGTTGTTTGTTCAGGTAGTAATTTAATCTGTACATCGGCTTTCAAGTTCTTCGCTGTACTTCCTTGTAACCATTCTACGGTATAGTCGATTTGCTTGTTGTAGTAATCGGATGTAATTATTTTACCTTCCGCATTATTTTTTATTTTTAAGCGATTGGGCTTAATCGTTTCTACCTTAATGCGCTTGTAAAATTTAGCTCCTCCCACTTGGATGATTGCCTCCCAGTTTCCTGTTGGGGCTTCCGCATCTGTTTTTATTTTAAATGCATAGTGATTGGCCGCATTTTTCTTTTGTACGATTTGTTCCGTTACTTTTCCAAAAGGATCAGATAAGGTCAATTTAATTGGGTGATTGTCTGGTAAAGGATTAGCGATATCATCTAAGATAAACCCAATGTGAATATCATCACCAGGACGCCAAACACCGCGTTCAGTATAAACATAACCGTTCATCCCCTTTTGTAGAGTTGTTCCGTCGACATCGTAATTACTTACAGAAAGTGCATTGGCTTGATCTATTTTGATGTACGTTGTATTGTTGTCTTGTTTAGCAATGGCAAAATACGCCTTGTTTTTACCAAGGTTTACTTTTGCAATTCCATCGCCATCTGTTTTGGCTGAAGTAAGTAGCTGTTGTTGATAGCTATAAAATTCAACCGTTGCTCCATTGACTGGTGCGGTTGTTAAAATATTCGTTACGATTGCTGTGTAGACATTGTCGTTTCCGCCTTTTACAATGATTCCTAAATCACTGGCAAGCACGTTAGCACTTGGCATTTGCGTATAGTAATAGTAAGCGTCAGAACATGGATCTTCGCGTTCTTCCCACGGATAGTAGCGGTAGTAGTATTCATATTCATCGTCCTCAGGCTCTAAATCCTCTTCTGCTTCATAGTCAATTTCATCCTCAGCCTCTTGTGTACAGGTGAGGGCATATGCTTTTTTAAATGAGAATTTTACGTGATAAATAGCCCCTGGATCTGGTTTGATCAAGGTCGATAAATCCAACGCATAGGCATTCCAACGCAATAGCGCTTTAGGATCTGGATTGGTCAGTTCAATCGTTGTTTTTGCAATCGGTGCTGCAACGGTATAAAGCGAATAAGAACCATCTAAGTTATTGGATTGTAAAAACTGTAGGATGTTATTTTGATAAACTTTATATACTTTGACATCTACCGCTCGTAACGAGGTGGCTTTGAAGTTGATTTTTAAATTTTCCGAAGAAGGTAAAATAGTTCCATTCTGAAGCAATTGTACTTCGGGTTTCGGAATAGCAAAGCTAATGGTTTCGGTGTGAATTGAACTCAATCGGTTGCCATAGGTATCTGTGATTCCCTCTTGAACCAATAGGGTTACTTCTTCTGGTAATGCTTTTTCGCTATACACTTTAATCAAGTTTCCTTCGATTAAAAAGGTCAAGGGCAAGCTTTCAAATCCCTGTAAACGAATTAACCCTTCTAGGCTTTGATTCTTTTTAATAGGATTTGAGAAGTTAATTGCAAAAGCGTGATTATCACCAAGAGTAGTTAATACCTGATGAACAGCAAAAACATCTTTAGCGGGAATATCAAACGTTTGCGTTGTTTTTTGGTCGAGTTGAAGTGATTTTGCATCAACAGTTAAGGTCAATTCTGAAGATTCCTTTTGGCGTTTAATCCCGCGAATAGTAAAGGGAAATTCCTTTGCTTCTTGGCCATCAGCTGTCTGAAAAGACAAGTCAACTCCTTGTTTTGCCTGCTGTGCTGTAGTGATTTTTTTAATCGTTTCTGTACTCGTCCAATCGCTGGATTTAACCATACCATGCAGAATGTAGCTGTCTTTATCTGCTGATTGTAAATCGGTAAATTCCGTTGTAAACTGTTGAGGTACGGTATGTACTAAAAAAGAAAACGTTTGCTGCGCTTCTTCCACAGCAGTTAGTTTACCCAAGTGGAAGGTAATATAGTACTTTTGATCCTGTTTTAAGCGTTCTGTAGGTTCAAAACGCAAGGTTTGATTGGCTAAATAATGTAATTTTCCCTTTACTGCAGGTGAAATGGTAAATAATTTAGCATCGACCTCTTGTTGATCTTGCCATTCACCCCAATTCTTCGTTAGGGCAATGTCGATGGGAGATTTGGACGAAATCATCCCTGTGGTAAAGGCCGTGATGTACTCGCTAAAATCCTTGGGATCTGATAGCGGAAAATCCTGAGTGTCCTCCTTTTTACAGGCCTGTAAGAAGGCGAGTAGCACACACACTACCGTTAGTACAATTTTTTTCTTCATAGCTTTTTAATTTATCTTCTTTTTTCAAAAAACGAACGCATTAGTGTGGCACATTCCTCTGCCAAAACGCCTTGGGTAATGGTGGTCTTCGGATGGAGTTGTCCCCCCATAGTTTGAAAACCTCTTTTTTCGTCACTTGCTCCCCATACCACCCTTGAAATCTGACTCCAATACAAGGCCCCCGCACACATTTGACAGGGTTCTAAAGTTACGAATAAAGTGCATGATTTCAGGTATTTAGCGTCTAAATAATTGGCCGCGGAAGAAACCGCTTGCAATTCCGCATGGGCGGTGACATCGTGTAGTAATTCCGTGAGATTATGGCATTTGGCAATGATTTTATCGTTGGAAACTACAATAGCGCCAACGGGAATCTCCCCCTTTTCAAAGGCCATTTGCGCCTCGCTGAGGGCGATTCGCATAAAGTATTCATCTGTGAAAATATCCATAACTCACTTTTAAATTTAAGCAAAGTTAAGTGAAAAACGATTGCTGTTATTTTATATCGTAAAAAAATCACTACAAGTAGGGAAGAATTCGTATGAGACTATGTTACAATTGACTGTTTTTTTTTACCACAGTATTTCATTTTTATGAATGTGAAATTCTGTTTGTAAACGTGGTATTATTTAGCGTGATTAGTGTTTGAGTAAAAACAAAGTTGTAATTTTGTTCTTCACCAAAGAAGAGTAGTAGGGCTTATGTTACTAGAACAAATCAAAGATCCTTCCGATATTAGACAGCTAAGTTTGCCACAATTGGAAGAATTGGCTGCTGAAATCCGACGATTTATCATTGATATTGTAGCAACTAAAGAAGGACATTTAGGAGCGAGCTTGGGCGTTACAGATAAAAAAACTATCATATTTCAACACGTTCTATAGAAAGATTAGAATGCTTACTTTTTACCTTACTTCCAAATTTATAATTAAAAGAAAAACCTATACTTCTACTGTCATTATAACTATGCACAATATTTACATAATCGTGAAAATATATTTTTTGGTCTTTTCGTTCTTGCCTAAAAACATCATTTACGAAGATTCTGTAAGTTAATTTATTTTTAATCAATGTCCCCTTCATTGCAAGTGAAAAAGACGATTCTGATTTATAAATAACATTTAAAGAAGCACTTGATGGGATGTAGGAAAAAGAGGTTGAAATAAGAATATTTTTAGTTATTTTTAAATCTGTATTTAAATAAAGATTAAACGCAAATCCATTTTTAGAAGTAGTTTTTTTATCATACAAAGTCGAACTAGAATAAAGTACATCAAATAATAGTTGTGAACTTAACCAAGGAAGTGGAGATAGCAAAACATTTACTGTTACACCAGCAACTCTTAAGTCAGAATCATTAACATATTTCTTTTCTATTATTTGATCATTTAATTTACTAGTTGCTGATATTAACTTTCTCATATCAGAATAATATAAATTAAAGAAAAACTTATTATTCAATGAATAAGTCATATTCAAATCGTGATATATTGAAGGACTTAAGCTAGTTGATCCTTGAACAAATGATTCACTAGATGTAAATTGTTTATAAGGATTAAGATAGATAAAATAAGGTCTTATAACTCTTTTATTATAAGAAAAACTCAAAACATGTTGATTATTTGTATAAGAAATCAATAGGTTAGGAATCAGATAGCTTTTATAATTATAATTTTCATATCGTACACCGATTTTTACATCTATAGGAACTATAATTTTAAATCCAGTGGAAGCGTAAAAACTATAAATATTTTCTTTAAAATTAAATGTGTCTTCTAAAATGTAAGTATTTCTTGTTGAATTAATCTTAGTCCCTAATTCATAAAATATTTTTTCCCTTTTTACGAATAAATCTAATTTTATATCATAATTTTTTATTTGTGTAGAAGATTGATAATCAAAATTATTCAAACCAAACAATTCATTATTATCGACTAAACGTTGATTTAAATAAGTTGTATTAACAGACAGATTACTACCTAAGCTATCAATTTTATAAGTTGAATAAAAAACTAGAATATTGTGTAGGCTTACCTAAAAATCGGACAGTTGTTAATTCGAAATTATTAACTTTAAACAAAACTGTCAAATATGAAAACA
>NZ_JBMVQX010000034.1:0-44105 GCF_050522745.1 Myroides sp. C15-4
TACCATAATTTTATTTTTTTAATATCCTAAATATATGACTTCTAACGGAAAAGCTACCGAAGGTTTAGTTCAACATCAGCTTGGCAAAATACGAGGTTTTTTTGGTTGGATTGAACGCTTTTGTTTTCTAATCCGCCAAAAGCTGTCCTATTTGTATTTTTCGTAAGTTTACTGGATATTCCGGTTTGTTTTTTGCCAGTGATTTCGGAGTACTTGTGCCGCCTATTTTGGTCAAACTGTGCCAGTGATTTCGTTTTCTCACCATTCACCATTCACCATTCACCACTCACCATTCACCACTCACAGGTAGATAGTAAAGGGTTTGTAAGGGGCAACATTGGTAAAAAGGCCTAAAACCCTTGCTGGTACTAACTATCCCCTTACAAACCCTTTACATGGTCTTTATTTTGTTTGTTCAGTAAGTTGAAAATCAATTATTTATAATTATTCAATTTGGAAAAGAAAGGAAAAAAATACTTTTTTTATCCCATAAGTGGAAGAGAACGGAAGGGGGGATTGTCCTTGTTTTTTTCCTTTTTTAGTTTTGTAAGTAGTAAGTGGTAAGTGGTAAGTGGTAAGTGGTAAGTGGTAAGTAGTAAGTGGTAAGTAGTAAGTGGTGAAGGCTAAGTGGTCAATGGTAAGTGGTAAGTGGTGAGATCGAGTTACCTAAATTAGAACAGTCTAACGAACCGCGCAACGAACAACGAACAACGAACAACGAACAACGAGCAACGAACAACGAACAACGAGCAATGAGCAAACTATACCGCACTCCCATTCACGCATTACGGATGTAGTCGATCCAGATTTCTTCTAATAGCTAATAATAATGGAGTATAATTTCCAAATTTATCAGGCGATAGAATAAACGAGCTTTTATCCGCTAAAACAAATTCACTTAGATGAAACCCATCGCTTATTTGCCCAGCTTTTCCTTGTAGCACATTTTGTGTTGGTTGATTCTTACAATTTCGGGATACGTAATAATTTTTGTCCTCAGGCCTAAGAAACATTGAATTTCTATACTATTATCGCTTACCATTATTTTGGTAATTTTTAAATAATCATAGGTTCCAAGAAGTACAAAAAGAAGAATAACACCAATAAAAAATTGCGCTGTTTTTTCTTTGTATGCATCGTAGTCGCCATTGCAGAATTTGAGGCATATTGCTATGACCCGTTGTCATCATCTTCCTAATTCTCAGGAATACACCCATATATTAAGGATATTGTACGTTTTTTAAAGGACTGGTTTACTATAAATCGCAAGCACCGTCTTTTACAAGTTTTTAAAACCAATTCTATTGTATTTAGTGTTAATTTAGTAAAATAAAATGGCTTTGTCTAAATGAGGGTTTAAGTTGAAGTGTATTGTTTCAATTGATCGTCAGTTTAAAAAGCACAGAAGCAGTTACAAAACATTAAAACAAACCAATACAGTATGAAAAATTTTAACTTATGGATGCTATCCTTTATCCTCCTTTTTTTTACCTCTTGTGGATCGCATTTAATCACGGTAAACAATGAAAAACAAATTGATAAACGATTAGTAGGTACCTGGGGAGGATCTGAAAAAGATGAACAAATGGAAGGGTTGGAAAAACAATGGGAGATGCAAAGAAAGGCGGATGGTACCTTTGTTTTAGATTTTAGCTACAAACTAGATGGAAATGCAAATAATGGAATAGAAAAAGGGAACTGGTGGGTTGAAAATGGTAAGTTTTATGAGTTTCATGAATACTCTGGACAAACGGATGTATATCAATATGAGGTGCTGGACAAAAATCGAATCAAGTTCTCAGCTGAGAAAATCAGTGTAGACATGGCTACTGAAAATTATACTTTTATTGATACTAGAAAAAAGACAAACGTACAAGAAGGTTCATCTTTTGATACGGCGATCAAAGTGAATAGTGTAAGTGAAGAATATAGCTATATCGAAGCAAACTGTACGGATTGTAAATTTAGAAGTCAATCTTTAGCTGAACACAAAGGAAAAATGTTTGATGTAATACAAGTGGAAAAAGCAGATGGATCAACTAGCGTGTATTATTTTGATATAAACTCTTTTTTCGGTAAATTTTAAAATCAGTTGATTATATAAATAAAAAGGTAGAATGACGATATAGGTGTTCTACTTTTTTATTTTTAATGTACTGCATACTAGTTGATTAGTTAGCTAATCGGATAAATTAGCACAGGGAATAGTAAAAAACTTATATAGATGTCTGCTACATCGAGTATCTTAGTCTAATTGATAATCGTATTCGCATGGAGCGGATAAGCCCGAACGGGCTGCAACAACGGAAGAAGATTTGAATAGAGGAGATGGAGGTCATTGTAGAAAGAGACAAATGATAAGCCCCATAATCCAGCAAAATTTAAAAATAAAAACGATGTCCAAAATAGCAATTACACTAACTGAAACAGCGATAGATAGCTCGTCCTTATTTAAAATAAAAAGTCTTACTAAGGTATCTTTAGGTGAACTAAAGGATAAAATAGAAAATAAAGAACCCTTATATACCGGAGTACTCTTTTATAACGATCACGAGGATATGGCCATGTTGTTAAAAAAGATCATTCATCTACTGGATGAAATTCAGCTCTCGTATTCAATTTTTGAGGTAGAGGAAGAAGCAACCGTATGGGATGAAAATCAACAGATTACCAAGGATACCTTGTTTCGCATTTTAGATTGTCACGAGGATGAAATACAAAGACAGCAAGGGATCCGTTAATCATTTTAGACAGCAATGAATCTGTACTTCACTTCATACCAAATGGATATAACAGTTTAGGAAATCCTCTTAACACTGTGGTTAGTGTGTTGCGTTTATCCAGTAGCAATTTTACTTGACTAAGCTTCCTCTTTGGATTTTGCGATAGAACCCCTAGGTTGATCGCATTCCTCTAAAACCAAGGCCGAGTGAAGCAACTGAGCAGCTTGAGCAGAGCCTTTCACTTTTGTAGCACTTCGCGCAAACATAGCAGTTTCAAAAGGAGCTAATACAGCCGTTCTTAAGCCACGTTCTCTCCAAGGAGTTTTACATCCTTTGGTAATCATACGAGCGAGGAGTAGGGCATCTAATAAGGCTTGATTGGCCCCTTGCCCTTTAAACGGACTCATGGGGTGAGCCGCATCACCCAATAGGGTAATGGCGTGTTGTTCCTTCCAATTTTCAGAGGTTAGTAACTCTCGGTCATAGACAGGATAACCCGAAACTTGATCGGGTAAAGTGGCTTGCACAATCTGAGGGATCGGATCATGCCAGGGCGTTCTTTTACAGGCTTCGGCATGAAGTGCGTCACAACCTAATCGCGAGAGTGCAATTGCTTCTTCTTCTCCAATCGGAAAACTAAGTTGCCACATAATTGTATCAGTTGTATACGGCATCATATAGATGCGTTCTTCCCCATTAGCGGTTTGGAAGACCGTTGTTGAATCTAATAAAGGACTGGTTGTCAGGTCTTTTACTGCAGCTAAAGGACAAATGCCTAAAATGACCATGCAATCCAAATAGTGTAGGGGAGTAGGTTCCTCTCCCATACTCAATCGACGAACGGCACTGCGAATCCCATCCGCACCTACCACAAGATTGGCTTTCTCTTTTTTAAGAGCTCCATGAACCTGAAACGTCAATTCAATTTCGTCTGTGGTGATGGGGGTATAATCGAGCAGTTGGTGTCCCCATTGTATTTTTGTATCATCTCCCAATTGATTGAATAGCGCTAGGCGAAGCGATTGACGGGCAATGTGAATATTGCTCTTTTTGGGGGATTTGTTTGGGTCTAGCGGTTGCCATTTACGCAATCCCCAGCTACCCAGCACTTTTCCATCCGTATGGTGAACCACGTGTTTGGTGGAGACCACTTGTTCTTCTAGCGTTACAATACCAAAGTCCTTCATGACCTTACTTGCTTGTTGCAAGGTAAGACCATACCCTTGGGAACGGGCCCTTGCGTTTTCATCGCGTTCAAACAAGGTAAAGGGAATGCCACGGTGTAAACAAGCTACCGCTAAGGCCATACCGCCAATACCACCACCAATGATAGCAACATGGGGATAGTTTAGATTGGGAGTTGGAGAAAAAGAAGCAGGAACAATACCCGATCCGCTACATGTAGAACAAGTATAAAGATGGGAGGTCGAATGTCCTTCCACTTGTACTAGAGGAGTAGGGATTTGTTGGCTTGACTTCGCTTTTTTTCGAGGTCCTTTGTTTTTCTTTCCAAGTCCATGACAGCTTAAACAGACAGTCCACTGGGTGAGTTCTCTTTCTTCTTGTTCTTTCTTCATTCTGTTGCGATCGCGTTCAATCACCCAAACGAAGAAAATAAACAGTTAAACGATTGGGAGTTAATCGAAGCGACAAAGTTACAATAAACGAAGAGTAAATACTTAGGTTGAAAAGAGAAATACAATAGAAATTTAATAAAATAGTCGCTATCCTATGAAGCAATGCGACGATGAGAAGGTGGGACTGAAGGAGCATAAATAAGGAGTAACCCCCTTTATCCCAAATTTTTTATTAGAATCTTTTTTTGTTAAAAATGTTAATTATATTTGTGACGGATTTTACGAAACGAAACATTATTTTGGTTTGTAACCTTCTTATACATTAACCGAAATAACCAAAAACGATAATGAAAACTACAAGTTCAATTCTATTCCTATTCCTGTGTTTCCAATTTTCATTTTCTCAGAAACTACTGACTTCTTGGAGTCAACAAAATATAGAAAACTATACAAAAGAAATGTATGATGAAGCTCAAAACCTTTCCTCAGCTGAATTGGTGGAGAAAAATGTAAACGATGAATATTGGAGTGAGGTTTTTTTAACATTGAATGCGTCCCTTAATCATCATGCAAAGGACATTGATTTTCTTCATGCTTTAACTGAACAAATCACAGATAAAACCCAAACAAACCTCAAAGGAAGCAGTCGTTTGATTATTTGGGACAGAATATCGAGTGGTGATCTTACTTTTGAAGGAAAAGGAATCGTATTTGAAAATGATTTGTTTACTGTTGCAGGAAGGGCCAATCAATTATTACAAAGTTTGACAAATAAGAATTTTGGATTTATCACAATTGAAACCAGTCAAGAAGAACTTGAAAGTATAAAGAATAAATGGCAAGCGCATTTAGCAGGAAAGCCTGTGGATGAGTTTCAACCTGTAAAATTTCAGAATTCCAAAATTCCCGAAATTAGTTCTTTAGCTGCAATCAAAGCTTTAGTCATTTCTTTACAAGAGAATCCGATTAAAAATCAACTAACCAAAAAGTGTTTACATGATCTTTACAATTTAGAGGAGCTTCCTAAAGAAAAAGGATCTTCCGCAAGTTATTGTAATCCTGATACCTATACGTACGCTTATCTCGGAATGGTATTTGGCCATAAAAAAGCAGATGACGATAAAAACGCAACATGGTGGTTAAATTTCTGGAATGAAAATCAAAATAAGCTCATCTGGAATTCTTCAGCAGGCATTTACGAAATCAAAAAATAACGGTTGCAATTAACGCCTTGACAAAATGGGAAGTGAAGTAATAGATTGAAAACACAGCTGTCTTGACCCGCCTCAGCTTTTCATTGCGAAGCATTTACTCTATTTCTAAGCGACTCAATTAAAGAAACACAATGCCATCCTTCTTGTTATTTTATTCTTTTTTTTTCATTTGGATACCCACATTCATCTACCCTCCATTGCATAGGGTTTTGCGAAAAAAGGAGGTGTATACAATTGCGTTGGTATTGGCACTAATTCCCATTGTACTGTCGGCTCTCTTGTTGTTTCAAGGTACCTTAACACCGCTAGAAAAAACGCATACGCTAATCTCTTTTAGCCCGCTGACTTTCTTGCTGTTGTATAAAAAAATAAATGAACGAAGCATTAAAAAATACAATCGTCCTCTTTACCTTGTTTCGAAGTATGGCCAAGATAGGGAAACAAAAGAATCAACTTGGATGGAAGGACTCTTCCAATTTCTCCTCGTTTTTATTCCTTTCTTTTGGGGGATTATTGGCTCCTGGATTTTTGAAAGATAAAAGATGCATACGATGCGTTTGCTCTTGTATTAATTACTAACCCTTACGATAATCAATTTTTATGAAAAAATACCTGACTTTATTATTCCTCAGTGTGATGCTAGGAGTCGGATTGGTGAGTTGTGAAGGAGATGATCCTATAACTTACCGTTATACCTTAGAAAATCAAAGCGGTGTATCTATTACACTAAAACCTTTTTTTTACGATGATACAGGTAGAACTATACCACGTAAAGAGATTATTTTACGTAATGAACAAAAAATCGAAAAGAAAGAAAAAATGTATGCTCCTTCCCTAGATTATAATTTTGTTGACTTTTTTGAAACAAGAGAAGAGGGGAGAATCAATAAATTGGAAGTTGTATATGATAACAAGAAGAAAAAGGTCTTTTTGTTACAACGTGGTTCAGAGAAAGGAAAAGGTAGGTGCGAAACTGAATTTGGAGTAGAAGTACCTTGTGATTCAAGAAATATATTAAATATCAATATTTATCGTAATGTGACAGAGCATTACATCTTTACAGCTGAAGATTACCAACAAGCAGAAGATTGTAAGGGAGATTGTGAGTAGAAGCAAAACGAATGATGGAGCGAGTTCGCTCTTAGGGAATATTCGTCTATTTCATTCGTATTTAGATAAAAAACCTCGGCTGATGTCGAGGTTTTTTTTATCCTAAGATAAATTCAAATTTTATTCCTCCTAGTACATTTACAGCAACAAAAAAGAGAAATAGTATGAATTGGATTATTTTAATTATTGCAGGTTTATTTGAAGTAGGGTACACTTTTTGTTTAGGTAAAGCAAAAGTTGAAACAGGTAGTAACGCTATCGCTTGGTATATCGGTTTTACCATATCCATGATTATCAGTATGCTTCTTTTGATTAAAGCTACACAAACACTACCCTTGGGAACGGCTTATGCCATCTGGACGGGTATTGGCGCTGTGGGAACTGTGCTTGTGGGCATCATTATATTCAAAGACCCTATGTCGTTTTGGAGAATCTTTTTTATCACCACGTTAATCGGATCGATTCTCGGATTGAAAGTTGTGGCGAGTTAAGATTGAACCAAAAAAGAAGTAGAAAAAACACCAATAGCAACGATTGGTGTTTTTTGTTTTTGGGATTTTTATTATTTATCATAGGTTAACTAATCTCCCTGCTTTGTTCAATAGGTTTGCACCGGATTTGAAACCGTTAGCGCTTGTATTCAACCAAAAGCTCAAGTACAATAACCTAATTATGTGATTGAATGAAATATTTTAAATGCTTACTCGTCTTTTTACTTTCTTTTTCTTCGCTATTAGCCTTTTCAAAGGAGGAAAATAGCAGTAGTAAAAGTGAAAAAATAAAGGAAACAATTGAACACCACCTGTTGGATGATTACTACTTTACCCTATTTAAGGATGAAAGCGAAGCCAAAACCTATGGGTTTCCCCTTCCTATTATCTTGTTAGACGATGGCGTACAGCTATTTTCTTCTGCGGCATTCATCAACGGAAATCAAATAGCCAAAAATGGAAATAATTACTATGTTTTAGATCATAATAAAATATACAAAGCCAATGCAAAGGGAGAGAAAATAAGCAAGGATGGACAATTCATTAAGCCTTGGGACTTCTCGATTACGAAGAGTGTTGTTGGATTAGTTTTTATTGCGCTATTGCTATTTGTGGTTTTTATAGGAATGGCGAAAAGCTACCGCAAAGACCACAATCAAGTACCTAAGGGCATGGGGCGATTATTGGAGCCCTTGATACTCTATGTAAGAGATGAAATTGCCAAACCAAACATCGGATCCCAATACAAGGTATTCATGCCCTTTTTATTATCGGTGTTCTTCCTTATTTGGTTGCTCAATATCTTGGGATTAACGCCTTTTGGTTTTAACGTTACAGGAAATATCAGTGTTACTTTTTGTTTGGCGCTTTTCACCTTAGTGATTGTAAATTGGAAGGGAAATAAATCCTATTGGCAGCATATTTTTTGGATGCCGGGTGTGCCGTATCCCGTGCGATTAATCTTGATGCCCATAGAAGTGCTGGGTATTTTTACCAAGGGACTCTCCCTTATGATTAGGTTGTATGCCAATAATATGGCTGGTCATACGGTCATTATGGGGTTAATTGCCATTATATTTCTCTTAAACGAAGAATTTACAGTAGGAGGAAGTATTAGTATTTCGTTGCTGTTGACCTTGTTTATTTATGTCATCAAAATACTAGCCGCCTTTTTACAAGCCTATATTTTTACGATTTTATCTGCTTTATTTATTGGTCAAGCCGTGGAACAACAGAAGCACTAAGGGGGTGTTTTTCGTTCTAGTGCTATACAAATAAACAATATCCAAAGCGTCTTGCGATTAGGGGTGATTCTACCTCAACTACAAACTCAACGCCTTTTCGTAGCAATAAGCAATTAAAAAATAAAGCAAATTAGCTGCATTCAGGGCAAATACCCGAAATGGTAAAATTGACATTTTTGATTTTGTAGTTTTTAGGTAAAGTAAAAGACGGTTCTACTTCGGTTAAACAGCTGGTATTTTGACAGCGTTCACAGGTAAAGTGAATGTGGTTGTGCTCATGTTGATCTAAAGTACATTGCTGGCAAATGGCGTATTTGATAACTCCTTCCACTGTGGCTATTTTGTGAATGTCCCCTTCTTCCGTTAAGCGATCTAGTACGCGATAGTACTGTTTCAGATGCTTTATAATTGAGTAGAGGAAACCGAAATACCTATATTACAAAATGCACATAGAAAGGGGGAAAGTGTTAATTATTGGGCAGAGAGGATGAATTATTTTTGTCAACATACATAAGGAATGGGGAGACTAAGCCGAAACAGTGAATAAGTTCGAGCGAAATACCTGATTTTAAAACGACAAAAAGCATACTGGCTTTTACTTCAATAAGGTCAGGTGCGTAATACAATAAAAGAGAACGAGATAAAGTGAAGCGTACAAGTTAATTTTTAACTTTGTTTTTTATCGTAATTATACTGAAATACAATCGAATACTATGAGAAAAGTTGTTTTATATATTGCCATGAGCCTAGATTGCGTTGTCGTGAATTAATGTCTCAATTAGCACAAGAAAATGAAAGCGCTATGGTCGAAGTAGAAAATGAGGTGTTTGTTACATTAGGATCTCTTCTGCCTTATGATTGGAAAAAGGGAATGAACAGAAAATGGTAAAAGGGTTGTCCCATCTTACGCTTTGTTATACAAACGTTTTAGTCAAAAAATCTGCATC
The DNA here is from genome assembly GCF_050522745.1 of Myroides sp. C15-4. NCBI lineage: Bacteria > Pseudomonadati > Bacteroidota > Flavobacteriia > Flavobacteriales > Flavobacteriaceae > Myroides > Myroides sp. C15-4. Next base: position 9,307 of record NZ_JBMVQX010000034.1, read on the forward strand.
CAAATTGTGTGCTAAAAAAAGGAACTGTAGAACGTGATCCCATTCCTACTAGTATACCAGGAGTTTTAGGGCTTGATTTCATTTTTTTGACTTTATTAAGTTACGGATAAAAGTAGCAAACTGGTGTAAGACAACTGCATCGGTATCTAATGAATCCTTATTTTTTCCCAAATAACTAGCTTTCGCCTTGATAAGCAAAGGCTTGAAAACATCAGGCGTAAGAGGAAGCATCGCATCTACCGCTTGGTCTTTTGAAATGATTTCACCCGTTTGAATCGAGTAATACATTCTACACAGCGTAAGGATCACATTGGTTTCATCCTCTTCGATCTCTTTTAGTACATGAGGTAACGAAGCTAGAATAGCGTCCTTAAACATCGAATCCGAAATAACAGGAATTACCTTTTCAGCCTCTTTTCCATAGAGGGTAAGACTATTTTGCCTTACTTTTCGCAGTAAAATCGCAAGATCCTCATCTTTTACTACATTGGGAATATAGCCTTTTACATAGTCATCTCTTAACCATTCTCCATACTGAAATTCCCGATAGACTGGAAAGGTTAACTGACTTAACTCTGCTTGATTTACCAGGGTGATTTCCAAATATCGCTTTCCTTGTTTATTGTCAATTTCTCCTGATAAAACGAGTAAGTGCGCGATAAGGTTTTTTTTACTTTCAAGCGTTAATGCTCGATTGACTACAACCAAAAAATCAAGATCACTTTTGGGTTGTAGTCCTCCTAGAACAGAAGAACCATAGAGGTAAATTCCTTCTACCGCATGCCCTAAAGTCTCGATGAGCATGGCTGTTGTTTGGGTAACTTGAAGAGGGAACGTTTGTTCATTCATTTTTTGGATCTATTAATGGGGTAATAAGGGATCTTCTGTCTCATAATCAAATAAATGATAGGGATAAGCCGCGAGTTGAGGGAAGTTTTTTTCCCAATTTGAACTGGTAAAACGCGATAACCATTGGATATACGTTTTACTATCTTCTTCATATCTTCCTAGTTCTAAACCACCGAGAAGGACAATTTTATTACGCATCCGTTTATAATTTTGACAAGTATAGTTAAGATTTATGAATCAAAAAAGCAAGCATACGTTACTTCTTGTTTCGGATGATAGCCAGGTAAAAATAAGAAGAAAGAGTTGAACAAGTCGTTCAACTACTGTTTATTATATGAAAGCCAATTGGCAGCCCTAGACGTCCATACTTTTGATTGGTAATCTCTCCAGTTTTCGTTCTTATGCCAACGTAGTACGAGTAGAATGCGTCCATTGTGACTCTATTGAAAAAGGGCTTTTTAATAGAGTCACAATGGACTTACTACCTGTGAAACAGGTCTCATACTGCTATAATTGCCCCCTTGTTTTTTATAAACGTGAATTTTAGCGGTATTTCGACGCAGCCATGGGGCAAGGTTTTCAAGTTTATTTAATTTACTGTTTTTTGTGCGTTAGTCATTCGTTTGCTGCTAGGTGCAAATTTTCGGTATATGTTTGATCTGCATCTAAGCCAAAAGCCTTGAATATGTCTCGCTTTATAGCCAGGTTGGCTGGGTTTCTCAGGTCAAACTGGGTATCGTATTTTGCGGTTTCACTCTGCCAATACGGAAGATTTGATTGGGCCTTGATACAGTCTTCAAGACTAGCAGTATCCAAACCAAAGCCCGAGCTCTCCTTGCGATACGGATTTTCCTCATAACCCAAATAGAGGCTGTCATCCTCATGTAGGAGGTAGCGATCAAACACTTCGATATCTAAGGTGCGAAACAACATCCCATATTGAAGGTAAACGATTCGCGGCGAGTCACTGCTGATGCTTTTACTATAGGAAATCAGCATATCATATTCTTGTGTTTGCAAGGGAAGATGACCAATTAAGGGATTTTGCCCGTAGTAAAAATGGTTGTCCATGATGATTTGAGACGGCAGTGCAGGTGTTTGAGCAAGTGCGTGTAAATCTAGGGTTGGTGTATCGCTTATTTTGTGGTATACCTTGACTAGAAGGCATTTTCCCATGAGATTCGTTAGTCCAAAGTGTTCGTCTCGCTTTATTTTATTGGTTTTAATCTGCTTTTGAACATCGAGGAGGATACGTCCAAATCCCCATTGCTTTCTTCCTATCTTGAAAGCAAAAAAGTCACCCTCAGCATACTTACAGTGCTGTCGATGCGCTTGACTAAATTGCCTAATCGCCTCTAACTCTTGAGGGGTGGTATCTGCGATCCATTGCTCTAACCACAGTGGCAGGTCTTCTAGCTTTTGATTAGGTAACTGTTCGCTATAAAAGGAGGTCTGTGTGGTATAATTGGACAGCGTTAGGTACTCGTTCCAAAAGGAAAAATAAGCACCAATCCCTTTAAAGGATTGAGAGGCCGTAAAATTGAGCTTTTTGCTCTTGCCTTTGGACGTTTTAGGTAAGAGAATGCTTCGATTCTCTGCTGTTTTTTCATGGAGACTGCGTTCGGTATAGCCTTGTTCGCCCACGCTAATTTCTTTGCGTATAATATCCCCATCAAAATAATAGTATTTGTCAAACAAGGAAACGCGTTCCCAATGGGCTTCAACTGGTTCAAGCCCTAAATAGGCACGTTGTTCATTTGAAAGTTCAAACGTTGGTGTATTCATTCTTTTTCGTACTGATTTTTATTTTATTGCATTTTTCGTAAAAATAAGAACAAAAAAGAACGTAGTCAATGATTAATCAAGAACATTTTTAGTCGCATAGCAGCAATAAATAGCAGTCAACTAAGGTAAGTAATTTTGAGGGTTATGCGAATCTTCACACAGACAAAGGAACGAATATAGCGACAATCACTTGGGTCAAGTCAGGCAAGTACGACAACGTATTAGATCGTAGGAGGACTTGACTTTGGATCGAGACAAAAGAAGGTAAGAAAGAGGGGCTATCTATTGCAATAGAATCAGATAGGCGTAGATCAACCGGAATTTTAATCTTCTCATCAATTTAACGTTGATTTTAGGGATTCTCTTAAAAATATCGAACAAAAAACTAAAATTCAGTCCTATACGTGTAAAAGCAAAGCCTAAATTTTATACATTTAAAACGAGTAAAACGTACAGTCAGAACTACATTCGTTCTTTTGGTTCGATTTACTGATGTCAATCCTTGTCTAACGAATTAAACGAACGAAGATGAAAGCAAAAATTGCGATTATAGGCTGCCTAGTAGGCGTGATCTCACTAGTAAGTTGTGCTACTAAACCTGAGAATAAGGATGTTATTCCAGTACATGATACGTTTAAACTGCAATCAAATCAACTAAAAGAGGAACGGGTGATCAACGTATGGACGCCTGATGGCTATAGCAGTGGTCTGGATTCTTTACCTGTGATTTACATGGCTGATGGTGGAGTGGCAGAAGATTTTCTCCATATAGCCAATACGTTGGACGAGCTGATCAAGGCGCAAAAAATTCCGGCTGTTATTTTAGTGGGGATAGAAAACACCCAAAGAAGAAGAGATTTAACGGGCTTTACTACGGTGGCAAAAGACAAAGAAATTGCACCTGTGGTTGGTGGTTCAGCTGCTTTTCGAGCATTTATTAAAGAAGAATTATTTAAGGAAATAGAGCAACGATATCGTACAAAAGGAGAAAAAACGATCTTAGGAGAATCTGCCGCAGGTTTATTTGTGATGGAAACCTTCTTTTTAGAACCTGAATTATTTTCGAATTATATTGCCTTTGATCCTTCTTTATGGTGGAATGATCACTTTCTCGTGAGAACGGCAAATGAAAACCTAGAAAAGACGAAAACAACGAACAGAAAGCTTTGGTTTGCTGGATCGAATGCCACAGATATTTTTCCACATACACAGGAGTTAGCGTCTATTTTAACCGCAAATAATGCTGCTGCTTTGAAATGGACCTATTCCGATGAACCCAATGAACAGCATACGACAATTTTTAGAGCAACTAAACAAAAAGCCCTACTTTGGACCTTGAATAAGTAGACAGCTGTAGGCTGTTTTTATCCAATAGATAGAAAAAAATAAGAGATAATCGATAAGATACCTATAGGCAATTGAAATGAACCATGACTGAAGTTTTACTTGAAGCAATTTTACAAGTTATACTCTTAATGCCCTTTGCTTTTTTACTGTTAAAAAGTAAGGCTACACGACACATTCAACGGCTTTTACTAGTTGTGTTCATTTTTGTGGTGTATCAGGTGGTTCTTGCTTTGCCAACCATACAGGCAGACTTTACTTTCATAGCAAGCAGTTGGAATTGGGAAGGTAAATTATATGGAATTAGTTGGGGAATCATTTCTTATTTTCTGTTTCGAAACTATTTTAAAACTACTGATTTTTTTACGTTAAAACAGAGTAAAGCATATCTTAAACCTGCTTTACTCGCTGCAATAGGAATAGTTTTACTATCAATAACCGCTGGGTTTGTATTTGATAAAGTAGCATGTAATATAGAAGCACTAGCTTTTCAATTCACCCTTCCAGGTCTTGATGAAGAAATGATGTTTCGCGGAATTTTACTTGGGCTTTTAGCCTCGTCGTTAAAAGAAAAAATCCCTTATTTAGGGAATCCCAGTATCGCATTAACCGCCATTCTTTTTGGATTTACACACGCTTTAACGCTAAACAAAGCTGATGGTGTGAATTTTGATACGCTTTATTTTGTACAAACCTGTTTTCAAGGCTATGTTTGGGGGTGGATTACCCTAAAAAGCCGCAGTATTCTGCTCCCAATTCTATCGCATAATTGCAGTAATTTTTTTGGCATGTTAGCAACAATGATCGGGTAGTAGGAAGAATAAAGTATCTTTTCTTTGGTAGGCTGTCTGCGAATGCTTGGCCTTTATGCAGAAGCGCATTAGATATAGTGTATTTATATCAAGCATCTTCCTATGTTCTGAGTCATCCTTAACGTATTGGTAATATGATAAGGATATTCGTTAACTTTTACTTGATCAAATGAAAAGAGAAGGATAGCTGTATGTTGGATTTAATGTGTTGGTTGCTACTGTTTTATGCTTTTTAATTGTGTTGTGATGAAACTTAATAATTTAGTAAAAGCACGGGCTAATCTCTGGTTGAATGGAATAAATACTTTTATGCTCAAAAACGAGCCTATGTCTAAGCGTAATGATTACCTTGTCGATCAAATCTATTCGGAACTTTGGAAACCTCTTTATTCCTATGCGTATGCTCTTACAAAAGATAGCCAACAATCCGAAGATATCATTCAAGAACTATTTATTGATGTATGGAAGAGGTTGGATCATCTCGATGTCCAAAATATAAAATCGTATTTGTATGCCGCTGCTAAGTACAAGAGTTTTGAGTATATGCGAAAACGTCCATTTACAACTAATGAATTGGAATTTGCATACGAGGCTTTGCAAGAGAGCGACTTAATGACAGAAGAAGAACAACAACTTTTTAAAGCATATTTGTTGGATCAAATCAAACAAAAGGCAGCTGAACTCTTACCTGATAAGTGTTATCAAGCCTTTCAACTGCGCTTTTATGCAGAACAGTCTTATGCCGAAATTGCTCAAGCAATGAATATATCTGAACATACGGTCAAAAATCACATTTCCAAAGCTTTGCAAACCTTGCGTACGCATTTGCCGTATGCTGTTGAACTTATTTTTCTTCTTGTCCATCTTTGTTAAGTAATTGTTAGCTATATTATCCTTGTGTAAAGTTTGTGAAAGTGACTAGTACAGGTACCGTTTTTCGACACTCTATAGAAAACAGCCTGTTTTATGGACAAAAAAATAAGAGATATTTTACAGCGTTTTGCCCAAGGTAAGACAACAGCACAGGAAAATGCTTTTCTAGATCGTTGGGTGGATAAGATGCAAATGCACACCCAAAAGACTGCACAAAAGGACGCGCAAGAATCATTGAAAAATCTCGACCAAGCGGAGTTGAGAATAAAATTGAAGATACAGCAGTGCAAACGCCAATACCAACGCAGGCGTACTCTAGGTAAGATTGCTACCTTTTGCGCAGTAATTGCCCTTCCTCTAGCATTTTTTATTTGGAATCCTTTTCAATCCCAAACCGCTTTGACGTATCGTGCGGATCGCGATATGAAGGTGCTTTTAGCAGATCATTCTACTGTTACCCTTTACAAGGGAAGTTCGCTTGTCGTTGCAGCAGATTTTAATCAGGAGAATCGCCAGGTGATACTGAAGGGGAAAGCTGCATTTTCAGTAACTAAAAATCCTAAGCTTGCCTTTATCGTTCAGACTAAAAATATACAAACAACAGTTTTGGGGACGAATTTTGTAGTGGATGATTCCGATAACACCTATAAAGTAAAAGTAAATCACGGGAAGGTAGCCGTTTTAGAACGGGAGCATACCAAACTTTTTGTACTACAAGCCCAAGACAGTATCGTGTGGAAAAACCACCAACAAATGGTCAATACACTAGATCAAACACAAGCCTATTTTAACTTTAAAGGAAAAGAACTACAAGAGGTTATCGCAGAACTGGAAACCTATTACCAAATACAGATCCTCCTAAAAGACCAAACCAAGGCCCATCGTATCATACAAGGAAACTATCCTAAAAAAGAGCTTTATTCGATTCTACACAGTATTGCGTTTCTCCATAATCTATCGATAAACAAGCAAAATCAAACTCTAATTATTCAATAGTAAACGACAAACAACACAATGAACAATTTATTTAACATCAGGAAACACAAGCTATTCTTGCTTGTGATTCTTCTTCTTGCAACAACAGGGTGGGCACAAAAGCACTCGCTCAAAGAAGTAGAGGTCCAATTTTCTAGTAAAGAAGTGACCTTAGCACAAATTAGTGCTGCTATTGAGAAACAAACAGCGTTCAATGTTTATCTCGATCAAGCCATTAATACTCATAATAAGGTTAGCTTACCTACGCAAATCATTGATTTACAGACGGTATTGAATACCTTGGGAAGTACATGGGGGATTGAATATCAGCTAAATGATCAATTTATTTCCCTAAAGCAAAGTAAATCGAAGACAAAATTAATCACAGTAAAAGGTGTAATTGTTGGAGATGATGGATTGAGCCTGCCTGGTGCAACGGTCGTCAACTTACATTCGAAACAAGCTGGAATGTCTGATTTAGATGGGGCTTTTAGCATAGAAGCACAAGAAGGCGATCTACTAGAATTTTCTTTTATGGGCTACCAACCTACAGAACAAAAGGCAATGTCCACCATGCATGTCAAATTGAGCGAACAAGCTTCTGCTTTGGATGAGATTGTCGTTATTGGCTATGGAACAGTGAAGAAAAAGGATATAACGGGGTCTGTCGGGCAGGTGAGTGGAGAGCGAATAGAAGCGCGTAATACAACGCAGCTGTCGCAAGCTTTACAAGGTCAGCTATCAGGGGTTACTGTTACGCGAAACAGCAATAAAACAGGAACAGGCGCTACGATTCGCGTGAGAGGAGTTACTACAATTGGCGATAGTAATCCACTGATTATTGTCGATGGGGTAGCGCAAGATAATATCGATGAGGTTAACACCAATGATATTGCAGAAATTTCGGTGTTAAAGGATGCAGCTGCTGCCTCAATTTACGGGGCTAGAGCCGCTGCAGGTGTTATTTTAATCACAACAAAAAGAGCAAAAAAAGGCGAGTTTCAATTTAGTTATAAGGCAGATTATGGGATAGATAAACCTACGGCTATGCCTAAACCCGTGGATTATCAACGCTATATGGAAATGATCAACGAGATGTCATGGAATGATGCAGGAAATCCAACAGATGGACAACACAGTATCTATAGCCAAGAAGCCATTCAAACGTGGAAACAAAACAATGCCCTTGATCCGGATCAATTTCCTATTACAGATTGGCAAGATCTATTACTTAGGAAAGCCGCTTATCAGCAACGACATGCATTCTCCATGTCAGGTGGAGGAGAACGAACCAAGTCGCGCTTGAGTATCACCTATGATAATAATGAGGCCATGTACGCCGTCGAAAATTTTAAGCGCATTATGATGCGATTAAATAATAGTGTGGAAATTAATTCCTTTTTATCGGGGGATGTTGATTTTTCGTATAATACGACCAATCAAACTTCGCCAACTAATAACCCTGTTTGGGAGGCAATGCGTTATGCACCGGTATATGCCGCAACTTGGCAAGATGGTAGAATAGCAGAAGGAAAATCGGGATCGAATGCCTATGCAAGTTTACATTATGGGGGTGAAAATAAACATACGTCGGATAAAGCTTATGGTCGTTTCGCCTTAAATATCACACCTCTTGATGATCTAAAAATTACGTTGGTGGTTGCTCCTCAACTGTACTTTAATCGAAGAAAGAATTTTTCCAAACAAATTCCCTACTACGATGCACAAGATCCCACGCGTTTTGGCGGTTATATCAATGGCCATTCAAGTACGCAGCTGGTTGAAAATAGAAATGAAGGAAAGCAGTTGACCAAACAAGTGTTGATTAACTACAATAAAACGTATAATGATCACAGTGTTAATGTATTGGCTGGATACGAAGACAACTATAATGCTGTAGAAAATTTAGGTGCTTCCGCTACTAATATGGAATTGGACAATTTCCCTTACTTGGATTTAGCACCTGTGGATTATATGACAAATTCAGGGAATAAGTACGAAACAGCCTATCGTTCGTTTTTTGGACGATTGATATACAACTACAAGGATAAATACCACATACAAGCCAATATTCGAAAAGATGGTTCATCGCGTTTTCACTCCAAGTACCGATGGGGAACTTTTCCCTCCGTATCAGTGGGATGGACGGTTTCTAATGAGGATTTTATGCAAGGGCAAAACGTATTTAGCAATCTGAAATTACGAGGTTCATGGGGTACATTGGGTAATGAACGCATCGGAAATTACCCTTACCAATCATCTATTGGGTTTTCGAACACCTTATTCTATCAAGATGGGCAAATTTTATCCTCTTTAACTGCTGCTCAGATTCAATATGCTATTGAAAATATTACTTGGGAAACAACAACTTCAACTGATTTTGGTGTGGATATGTATTTTTTAAACAACCGCTTGGGGATTACTGCAGATTATTATAAAAAGAAGACCAAAGACATGTTGTTAGAGTTGGAAATTCCCGCTTTTATGGGATTTGAAAACCCGAATCAAAATGCAGGGGAGATGCACACCGAAGGTTGGGATTTAGATGTTACTTGGCGAGATCATATCAAAGATTTTAAATACAGCGTTGGATTGAATGTATCGGATTCAAAAACGATGATGGGGAATCTAAATGGGCGTATTGTGATTGGCAATAATCAGATTATTAGAGAAGGAACGCCTTATAATGCTTGGTATGGATATGTTGCAGAGGGATTGTTTCAGTCACAAGAGGAAATTGAAAATAGTGCCTTATTGAGTACAACGACAAAGCCAGGTGATGTAAAATACAAGGATATTAGTGGCCCTGACGGGGTAGCTGATGGCAAAATATCGGCCGATTATGATCGAGTACCCTTAGGAAATTCCCTACCGCGTTTTACTTATGGTGGGACACTTCAAATGGAATACAAAGGCATTGAATTGGGAATAGCTTTTCAAGGAGTTGGGAAAAGACAAAGCCTATTGACAGAAGAACAAATGAGACCTTTCCAATCCTCTTGGACAAGTCCAATGCAAGAAATTGATGGGAGATATTGGAGTCCATATAATACAGAAAGTCAAAATCTAGCTGCAAAATACCCAAGATTATCACATGCAAGTGCTGAAAATAATAACTATAAAACCTCAACCCTATGGCTGGTAAATGGTGCATATTTCAGAATTAAAAATATCACCCTCGCCTATAATTTTCCCAAAGAAGTAATCAAGCCGATTCTACTTGATCGACTACGCGTATACCTATCGCTAAATGACTTTTTTACCGTGAGTAATTTTCCGAAAGGATTTGATCCAGAAACACTATACAATTCTTATATCACAAAGTCCATCAACTTTGGTGTATCTGTTAATTTTTAAACGACAACACATGAAAAAAATATATTTACTATTCGTTTTATTGGGGCTGACTAGTTGTGCTGATCTAGAGTTAAACCCACCTGCTAATGCTTCTACAGAAAATTGGTATAGCGACAAAAAAGAGTACGAAATTTCTATTGCCGATTTTTATAGGGAATATTTATGGGATTTGGATGTAAACTGGACGTCAGAACGCATGAGCGATAACTGGTCTCAACGCCAAGTGATGAATAGTTATGCCTCTGCAGGAATAAACAGTGAATGGGGAGTATCAACCGATTTTTGGCACAATACGTACAAAGGGATTTCTAGAGCGAATACCATTCTGGTTAATCTAAAAAACAACAAAGGGAATTTAAGTGACCTAGATAAAAAACAGTTCGAAGCAGAAGCCAGAGCATTTCGAGCTATCTTTTATGGACGTTTGGTTTTTTACTACGGGGACATACCTTTTTACACAGATAAATTAACCATTGAAGAGGCCTTTTCTATGGGACGTACGGATAAAAAAGTCGTTTTAGATCAGGTATATCAAGATTTTGATTTTGCTTTAGCGCATTTACCTGAAGTGTATAAAGGGACGAGTACCGCTCGATTGACAAAAGGAGCCGTATATGCATTTAAAGCTAGAACAGCATTAAATCTATTGGATTATAGAACAGCAAAAGAAGCAAGTGAAGCCTGTATTAAGTTAGGGGTATATGAACTACAGGAGGATTATGCGACTTATTTCTTGTCAAAAACAAAAAATTCCAAAGAAACCATATTTGGTATCCCGCGATTGGCTACGTTAAATTCTACGTTAAACGTGAAAAATTTTGTCACGCGAAATGCAGGTGGGGCTAATGTCGCTCAGCCTTCGTGGGATCTGTTTGCTTCTTACTTGTGTATTGATGGAAAAACAATTGATGAGTCACCTTTGTTTAATTCAAAAGAACCATTTAAAAACAGAGATCCCCGTTTATTGGCAACTATAGCGGAATTTGATCAACCATTTTTAGGTTATATCTACAATCCTCGTCCAGATGCAACCAAAGTATTGAATACAACAACAGGACAACAGGTCAAAAACAAGGATACAAGAAGTGTAGATACTTATGCTTCTTATAATGGATTATCTCTTAAAAAAGGAGTGGATGAAGATTGGATTGATGATTATTTGATGGAAAGTGATATCGTTATTATGCGCTATGCTGATGTATTATTAATGTTAGCGGAGGCCAAGATTGAACTGGGTGAGTTAGATCAACAAGTGGTAGAGTCTATGAATAAAGTTAGAGCCAGAGGATATCACAATAGTGGAATCACAGCACCAGCAGTAGCCTTGGGATCACAAGAAGAGATGCGTCGACTTTTGCGCTTAGAGCGAAGAGTAGAGTTGGCATGGGAGAATAGGCGAATCGAAGATTTAATTCGATGGAAATTGGCGGAAAAGGCCTTAAATAGACCGAATTATGGTTTGTTAGATCCTAAACCACTACAAAGCCAAGTAGTAGATCAACAGCTTTGGTTTTGGTCTGATACACCTACTATTGATGCTGATGGACTACCTGTTTTTGATCGTTTATTAGCTAGGGGAACCATCAAAGTATTGGCTTCACGTGCCTTTGATAGTCAGAAGCAGTATTTATGGCCAATTCCTTCGAAAGAAGTTATTATCAATGCGAATATCAAGCAAAATCCAGGGTATTAAGATGAAAAGAAAATATAGTAGAATTGGAGTATTGAGCTTTTTTTTCTCAACCTTATCTCTACAAGCACAGCAATATGAGGCTACTGTCCAATTAGACCACGCGAAGTCGTGGTCATTGGTCTTGGTACCTGATGTGCAAAACTATGTAAAATACTATCAGAATCAGCCAATTTTGGATGTGATGAATCAATGGATTAGTGCCCATGTAGAGAAACTAAATATCAAAATGGTCTTATGCGTAGGTGACTTGGTCGAACAAGATCAGGTGATCCTTCCTGGACATGATGGCGATGTCCCTTCCAAAGAGCAATGGGAATTTGTTTCGCGTTCGTTTGGTCTACTCAATCATAAAGTGCCCTATATTCTCGCAACAGGAAATCATGACTATACGATTGATCAACAAGGAAATAGAACTTCTCAGTATGATGATTATTTTAGCATAGAGCAAAATGTATTGAACCGAAAACACATCGTACAATATGGATGGGATGCAACGAATAAACCCACATTGAGCAATGCAGTATATGAGTTTACTGACTTGCATGGACAAGACTTTTTAGTGCTTAATGTAGAATATGCACCAAGTGATCAAACAGTAGCTTGGGCTAATACAATTTTGAGTTTTGAGGAGTATAAAAATCACAAGGTGATTTTACTGACGCATGCCTATCTCAATCGGACAAACGAACGCCTCGATGGTGAAAATAAATGGGTGATTTTTGAGCCCTATATCAAAGAAAAAAAACAGCTTAAATCAAGTCGTATTGTTTTGCCTGACTCTAACAATGGGGAGCAACTTTGGGAAAAATTAGTTTATCCCAATCAACAGATCGCCTTAGTTCTAGCGGGACATATTTCAGGTACGGGTTATCGATCAGATCAAAATAAAGCTGGTCGAACAGTACATCAAATGTTGTTTGATATGCAATCGGAAGGTGGTGGACATGATGGCAATGGAGGAGATGGTTTAGTTCGAATTTTGGAGTTTTATCCCGATGGAAAGACAGTCAAAGTAAAAACGTTTTCGCCTTTGTTTGCTTTGTCGCCTAAAACGGCTTCACTTGCGTATAAAAAGGAGCAGGATCACGAGTATGTCTTCCATTTGGATTGATAAAACCTGTAGATGTAAAAAAAAGCCAGTGTATTATGCATTGGCTTTTTGTAGTAAAAGCAATAAAAAGGGAATTTGATCCAAGATTACCTATTGAAGAACGCTTTTACTGTTAAGTAAAACCCTCTAAGTACAGAACCTGTATAGGCTGTATCCTCTTTGGTTTGGGATTTGCGTGTTCCGCGAACCTCAAAGACATCCGTTGTGGAGGTAATGGTCGCATCAAAAGTGTTTTCATCTACAAAGGTCGCTTCTATCAAAAAGGGCTCTGCATGATGAAAGGAGGAACAAATAAATCCTGTGGACGTCATGATACCATCAAATCCCTGAATACCTCCAGCTCCATAGGCCTTACCAATAATCGTGTGGTCTTTTCGGTAGAGATCAAAAGTTTGTACGCGATCCATCGTATACCGCAGAAGTTCATTGGGATCGCTCAGATCTTTTAAAGTTCCAAAATCAAGTTGCCACGTACCAGTAGGTACAATGGGTGTAGGGGTAGCAACAGGAGCAAAGGGGGACGTTTGTTGCTCCACTTTTTGGGCGACAAATTTTGCACGCGCTACCTGTGTTCCAACGCCATCGAAATAGCTTCCTGATATCGTATTATCCACTCGTATTCCCTTAAATTCACTGTGTAATCCAGCCTTAAATTGAACAGAATCTGCTTCTTCATGCCAATAGCTCCAATGCGCTAGTTCAGAACCACTAAATAAGCGTACTTGGCGTACTCCCGTTTTTCCCTCAACACCAAATAGCAAAGGAATTTGCACCCCGTTTTCTACAAGAAAGTGGCCTTGCCACACTTCATAGCCATATTGTCCAGCATCGCGGGATTCTAATTCGTAATTTTTTGTACAAGACAGAAAAAGAAAAGGGAAACTCATCAATATAAGGAGTGAAACTGATTTTTGCATAATGGAAATACAATCATTTTGAGCGAGCCTAAAAGTATATCGCTAGGCGCTGTTTACGCGTACCTAAAAATACGAAAAACTATCTTGCCAAACAATACACAATTGGTGAGAGACAAGCTGGAGTTTTGGAACATTAAAATTAAACCTGTAAAAAATAGCGTAGCTGTGGATAGGGGGGGAGATTCCATATACAATTAGCTACTTTCAACTAAATTGCCTACATTCACAGCAATACAGCAACCGCTATCTTGAAAAATACAAGGTGTAAGTAGTTGAAAAAAATACCAAAACTAGACCATGAAAAAGAATATTACCTATGTATTGTTAGTGCTTTCTTCCCTAACGTTTGCTCAAAACAAAGTTGAATACTTAGCGTCTAACCGATTTGATCTCAACCAAAAAGATTTCGAATTCCCACAGTCTGAGTTCGGCATTATTGGTTTTGGCGCCTATCACGGCAGTGAAAAAACGGAAGAGGTGGAAATGGACCTTTTAAGATCCATTGTTAAAACAAATAAGACACCCTACTACCTGCCTGAAACAGACTTTAGTCTCGCCTATTTTTTTAATGCATTTCTAAAATCGGGCGATACAGTTTTATTAAAAGACCTTGTTACCGAATACGGAGAACGTGTCCCTCAAGAACGAACCATTCAGGTGTTTGACAAGTGGAAAGCCCTGAAGCAAATGAATGACGAGTTGCCGATAGATAAAAAAATCAACGTAGTGGGTATCGATTTTCAAGTGAGTTATAAATATGCTGCTAAGCATCTGCTTGAACTGATAAAAGCACCCCATCATCAGCTCGAATACTTGAATCGCATTGAGGAAATGGTAAAGCTAGATACGACCTCCTATGCCATGAGAGAAACGAGCTATGCCTTTAGGACGTTACAAGATTTTGTATTTGATTATGAGAAAGATAAAACGAAGTATAAAAAATATATCAGCCATACATTTGATTTCGAGCATCTAATTAAAAACTTGAAGTATTCTTTTGTAGAAGATAGTGAAAGAGAACAAGTAATTTATGACAATTATGTTGATTTGCATGAGAAATACGATTTCCGTGCGAATTCTACTTTTGTGCGAATGGGGTTTTTCCATCTTGAAAAATCAAGAGAAGGAGAAGAGGGATATCCTTCTTTTTTTACGCGATTGATTGAAAATGATATCTACCCCAAAGACAAGGTGATTTCAATTATTGGGTATTTAACGGATAGCGAGGTAGTATGGGATGAAGAATACGACGATAATGATGAATATACAGGCTATACCATAGAAGGCGGTATGGGGATTGGCGATTGCGAAAACGAGTATTTTAGAGGAATACAGCACTTAAAAGATGCTAAAATTTCCGATAAAACTCTTTTTCGACTCAACCAGAAAAATTCACCCTATGCTGCTAAAGAACCCGATTTAATCGAAATCATAATGACAGCGGAAGAAGTCAATGGTGAGCGGGTAAAAGATACAGCAACCCTAGATTACTTGGATTATGCCGTATTACTATCCAATTCTAAGGCAAGTGTACCAATTTTTGAAAAAAAATAACAGGAGGAAAGAAAGGGGGATTGGCGATGTAATGTGACGAAGCCTTCCTTTTTCATTAGAAAAGCAATACAAAAAAAGCGCTATAGAATATACAGCGCTTTTTTTGTATTGTTAAACAGGTGTTGTTTCGTATTTACCTACTAGTTCAACTTCCAATTATAACCTACAGTTACGGCGATTGGAATTAATTCATTATCCATTGAGATGTAGGGATCATCTTTAACCATATCGTAGTTGTCCATAAACTTTTTCGAGCGGATAGGAACAAAAAGTCCAGTACTGATTTTGTTTCCTTTTTGCCCTACATAAATGTCTAGATTTACACCAAAGGTTACGCCATAAGATACCATATCATATTCAGAGGCACCATCTACTTTAAGAACGCCATTGTAACCATAAAATGCTATAGGATTAACCGATAAGCGCTCAGTTGCTCGTATTTTATAGGAAGCTCCTATATTCCATCCCGCTTCTTTTAAATTGTAGCCTAAACCAGCGAAAATACCAATGTTTTTAACTGGTAGGTATTCAATTTTAGCTCCAAATCCGCCGTAATCGAGTCCGAATCCAACTCCCATATAGACTTGATTGAAGTCATTCTTCTTCTCAGGCGTCGTTTCTTGTGCAAAAGCAGTGAAAGTAGAAAGCATCAATAGACAACCAAGGCCTAGTTTTTTTAATACAGTGTTCATGTTAGTAATGTTAATATTTGCAGTGTTTTTTGTGTTCTAATTCGAAATTTTCATTGGCTGACCTATGCGCTAGGTAGAGCCTAATTACAACTGCAATAATACTGATTTTAACGCAAGTCTATATAATTTAACTATAAAAAATGTTAATTAAAATAACGGCATTTGAAATTTAATATTTAGAGGTAGAAAAGATAAAGAGAAAAGTAGTTATTTTATTCCTTTCTTTTAAACTTTGAATCAGAGGGGAATACTAGAAAAATGAAAGAACCCATAAAAAAAAGACGGATAAAGCTTACTTTCATCCGTCTTTTTTATGGCAATTAGTTAAATTCTAATTCGTAAATTTTTAGGCTAATGTAGGGTGGAACATCAGGATTAATAACATAGTTTCCATTGATGCGTTTAATCGGTTCAAAATCTTGATAGTAAAGGTAGCGCACGCCATCTACATCATAGATGCGATACTTGCGTTCAAGCATATCCAACTTGGTGTCCTTGTCAAAAAGATCATAGGGAACAAAGAAGTCCGTTTTGAAACGGTTCATATTGGAAAAAAGAGCCGAATCCTTGCCTTTGGCTGTTGTTTTTTTCAAGGCTTCTCTAAAGAATACTTTTCCTTGGTAGGCCATTTCAAAGATGTAAATCTTTTCATTTTTTACAAAATTGTCCTCAAATTGAGCTTGATAAGGACCACCCCAACCCTCAGCTTCAGCAATAAATAAAGCCTGAGCTAAGGTACTATTCGTTAGCTCTGTTTTTTTGATCGATTGACTAAATGCTGCAGATGTAGTTAAGAGTAAACATAGAAAAAGTTTTTTCATTGTAATTTTTGTTTAATTGTGTTTGAATTTGGCAAATATATTTCAAATAAATGGAAAGCATGGTTGTATTGTAACGTACAGTCAAGCGTAGTCCACTGCGAGCAACTTTTCTCATTAGCAACAGTGCTCTTTTTTGAACCAATCGTGCAGAAAAACACATGATTTTAAAATGATATAACAATTTTTACTAGAGAAGGGGCGGGCAAGGTCTCTTTTTATAAAAAGGTTGGTTGCACCATTATTTTTAGATCGTGTTATTAGGCAATAAACACCTACACCTTGGTTAAATGCAATTGAATAAATCCATTATTTAGGTGTTGTGCCACAAGTTCAAAAGTCGTATGAAGCTTGTTCTCTTGCACCAAATAACCACCATGTCCTGTGAGGATAGGGTTAATATTTAAATAGAGATCCGTTGCTAGTTCTTTATCAATAAAAGCATTGAATGTGCCCGTTCCACCTCCAATGGCTATTTCGGATACTCCCTTTGCCATAAAATGCGCAATAGCTTCCTCGGGACTAGACACAACCCTATAGCCTGTTGTTTCTTTTTTATCTGTATGTGTAGATAAAACAACAAGTTCGATTCCCATAAAGCGATCTTTAACTACTTGAGGGAAATGTTGAAAATGTTCAAATGTCTTCATGCCGATGATTAAATTGCCTACACGATGGGCGTAGTTGAGGTAAAAATCCATAGCCTCTTTTGGGAGTTGATGTGCAGGATTATCCGATACCAACACCTTGCCATTGATTGAAATATTAGCGATTACAGTAACTTTCATTTGATTAATTTTTAGATTGTTACAAATCTAGGCTACACTTATTTTATATTT
The DNA here is from genome assembly GCF_050522745.1 of Myroides sp. C15-4. NCBI lineage: Bacteria > Pseudomonadati > Bacteroidota > Flavobacteriia > Flavobacteriales > Flavobacteriaceae > Myroides > Myroides sp. C15-4. The sequence continues at coordinate 26,926 of NZ_JBMVQX010000034.1, forward strand.
GCTATGACTTACCTCGAGGATAGTAATTATGACCAATCAAAAAGAAAAGATACCCAAAGAAACCATACTGGCACTTCATGATGCCCTTGCGTTACTAAGTGGAAAGTGGAAGTTTTGCATTCTGAATAATCTGTTGCAAAACAAAACCATGCGGTTTAAAGATTTGCAAGAAAAAGCAAAGGGAATCTCCCCCAAAGTATTGACGAAAGAATTACAAGAATTAGAAGATAATCTGTTTATTATTCGAACAGTTAACCAAACCAAACCCATTACGGTGTCTTACTGCCTTACTGAACATGCACTGGAGAGTCTACCCGTTTTAGAATCCCTCATTCAATTTGGATTAACCCATCGAAATAAGATTAAAAGTAAGTGAGCTAAAGGGATATAATTAGGCGTAAAGATACATAGGCAACCTTGTTGTAAAGGAAAATTAGGAAAGGGAAATGTCTCTTTGAATGAAAAGAATTAGAAGAATAGTAAGCAATAATTTAGGTTTTAAGTATTTGATTTTTAGTGTTTTGATTTTTAATTTTAACCTGTAAGTATAAACGTCATTGACATAATAGTTTAGTGAAAAGTAGGATGTTTTTTTGAGATTTATTATTTTTGCCCCCTTTTTTAAATAAAACTAATTCCTATGAAAATGCGATTTTTAGCCTTGTTGCTAACTGTTATTACCTTCATCAGTTGTGATGATCCTTTTAAAAGACAAGATTTTTACCTATCCAATCCCACAGATGCAACCATGCAAGTCACTATCGATGACAAAGCATATACCGTAGCCCCTCAGAGCGTGGAGTTAGTAAAATTAAAATCGGGTATACACGAGTTGACATACAAGGGACAAAAACAGGTCTTCAATGTATTTCAACAAAATTCAGGCGGGATTATTAACCCTGCATTAGCACCACATTACATCTATTCGATGGTGTATGCTACAGAAGGAAACTTTGATAAGTTTGGTTCAATCCAACGTGCAATCGAAATTGATGGTGTGCCTTATGAGGACAATATCAAATCAACAAATGCCCTTTTTATTGATAACAACCTGTATCGCTGTACCTACTTCTTGGGTGAAGCTTATCCAGAAGAACAAATTACCTACAATAAAAATACAGTTGGAAACTTTTTTAATAAATTCTTTACTAAAGCTGAATTTATTGCGTTTTACGACGAAGCAGTTGTAGCAGAAGAAAGAGGATTTCACGAACAAAGTCGCGTGGAAAATGGGACGTGTACCATTACAGAACCTAGTATGCCTGTGGCTTTAGTAATTCCCGATGTACCACAAGAAGAGGTAATCGCTTCGTACAAAAAAGAAGTGGAACTCGTAGAAGAATTCAGAAAATCAACGGACGCAGCAAGACAAAAAGCCATTCAAAAAGAGCTGTTTGATTTATCTATGAGTCGTTCTAAATTAGATATTAATTACAGTAAATTGACAACGGAACAAAATCAATCGATGAATGATTTTGTACACGCCAGTGGAAGAATTTCCGGTGCTGGAATTATCGAATTGTAAGTAAATGTTGGAGAGAGGAGAAGGGAATGGTTTACAGCTAACGGTTAATCAGTTGACAGTAAACTGTTCTTATTTAGATGATTTTCCTTTCATCGTATCAGTACTGTTGCTTTACTATTTGCACTATGGCGGATGCCTAGGATGCGACCTTTCTCCTTTCTTTAGTCAGGATGGCGTAAATGGGGAGCATATTACTATTTTTAGGGTGAGACCATCAGTAGAGAATTTTTTTCTTTTATTAGAAAAATAAGTAATATGACCTTGTTCTGCTGACGAAGGAAGCATCGCATCGGTCAATCTATCTTTACTAAAAAAAGCATGTAAAAGCGTATTATTTCGTCTTCTACATGCTTTTTTTTAAGGGTATAGGGGATGCTTATTTTTTAGCTAGATAAAAATCGTACGTATACACATTGTAAGGAAGGATCAGCTTAGCAAAGTATTTAGCAGTAAAACTACCCAAGAGCAGTGGAATAAACAATTGATAGCCATTGGGTACTAAGTTACACGCGAGAATCAATGCCGTTAAAGGAGCATAAATAGAGGCAGATAAGGTTGCAGCGGCACCGACCAGAGCAAAATTGAGTGGGATGAGTTGCAAATCAAAGTAGGTATTGCCTAGGTGCGCAAACAACAGTCCTAAAAAGGCGCCAGCAACAATACTCGGTGCAAATACACCACCGTCACCGCCTGCACCCAGCGTTAGGGAAGCAGCAAAAGGTTTGAGTAAAATAAGAAGACCAAGGCTATATAAAGTGATCGTTGCTTGAGGGTGAAGGGCTTCCTTTAACCCGTGGTAACTATCACCATAGAGAACTGGAAATAAAAAAATAAATAGTCCAACCGAAAGGGCACCGAGATTCACGCGTAAAAAGTTATTGTTGATGTTACCAAATAGCTTTTTGATTCGAGTAACTAGTAGCGTAAAGTAAACGGATAATAATCCTCCAAGAAGGCTTACTAAGATAAAGAAAGGAATCGCCTGTGTATGCCATCCTGTAACTTGAAACGAAAGCAACGGTTGATACTGAAACAAGACAATAAATCCCCAAGCGAGTAGGGCAGAAGTCCCACAACTGATCCACAGCGATTTACTCGTTTTTCTGGCAATTACTTCTAAGGCAAAGAGAAAACCCGCAAGTGGGCTCCCAAACAAAAGAGAAACACCCGCAGTAACACCCGCACAAATGAGTTCTCTTTTAAAGGCATTTGCCGTAAAGTGCTTCGTGTGGATACTATTACCTACAGTAGCTGTTGCAACTACAGAAGATACCTCAATACCCGTAGAACCTCCCGTCGCAACCGTTAAAAACCCATTGAGTAAATGAGAAGGGATCTTGAAAAAAGGCAAGTGATCCTTGCGTTGATCCAGTGTTTTATAAATCTCTGTAATTCCCTTATTCTTTCGACCTTTGAAAAGGAATTTTCTCAAAAAATAGATGGTCGTAATACCAATAGTAGGCAGCAAGATAAATAATAGTTTTTGGGTGTTGTTTACCTTTTCAAATAGTAATTCTTCTGCATGTTCAGTTGCCTGTTGGGTTAGAAATACAAGTAGTAAACTACATAAACTAACAAATGCCGAAGCGAGAACCAATTTAATTAGGTTGTGGTAGGTGATTTTTTTTCTTTTATACATGATATACGTGTGGTAAAGATCAAGCGATCTCTAGCCTATTTTAAGTGTAACCTTTCGTGATTTACAGCCACAAGGGGAGAAAAAAGGTGATGTAAAAGTATTAAAAAATAAAAAAATAAGCTGTTAATTCACGTTATTTTTAAAATCAGTTGACAGCTAAAATCACACAAAATAAAAGATGAGAAGATGAGATGGAGTGATCTAACTAAGAACAGTCTAACAAACCGTGCGAACCTGAAAAAAGAAATTACATTACATTATCAAATAGGAGCAACTTAGTTCATATAGAAAACAAATATTTTCTTACAGAAAGATCCGATTACTTTTTATTATTATTTCTCTTGTAGTACATTCGTACGAGCAAGTTTTAAAAGTGAAAATGTAGAATTTGTTAGAACAATACATGTAAACCATACTATATACTAGAAAAGCGATGAAAAAACAATGGATCTTTTTATTTGTCTTGTGTACCCTAACGGCCTTGGGGCAGGTAGAGCGCAAAAACAAGCCAACCGATTTTTTACCTGAAGGTTATGCCGTGATGCAAACGCTTACCGGAGATTTAAACAAAGACGGGATCGAAGACTGTGTTCTACTTATTAAAGGAACAGACGAGGAAAATAAAGTTACAGATGAGTATCGTGGTGATCTTGATCTCAATCGTAGGGGGATTATTATTTTGTTTCAGAAAGAGGGGAAATATGAATTAGCCCTGAAAAACGAAACCTGTTTTTCTTCTGAATATGAAGATGGTGGGGTTTATTTTGCACCAGATTTATCCGTTTCTCTAACCAAAGGCAATATTTACCTTCACTATGCACATGGTCGTTATGGTTATTCGAGCTATACCTTCCGCTATCAACAAGGAGACTTTGAACTAATTGGATACGATAGTGCTTATCGCAGTAATTTTATTTCCGACTGGGTAGCATTTGATGAAAAGAGTGTCAATTTTTCAACAAAGAAAAAGTTAGTCAAAGAAATCATAAAAATCAGTGATTCGGGTAAGGAAACATATAAAGAAATATGGACGGATTTACAAGTAGATAAACGGGCTAAGCTTTCAGAAATAAAGGATTTTGATGATTTTAGTGCTAGTGACTACTACAAAGATAGGTAGTTTTTTGAAGTATTCTTCTTTAGTATGAGTAGACTAAAAAACATTGTAAAAGATAAAAGCTACAGAATGAATGGGTACAATTGCCTAAGGCAACAGTTTTAGTGCGTAAAAAGAAGGTTGTCTACAAAAAAAGAAAGGGATGTGCTTCAATTGTATTATTTTTGTTGTTCATTACACCTGAAAATAAAAATAAAATATGGGCAGAAATACCCCCGCCAATCGCCAAATTGTAAAGGACAAATTGGCGAAGAAAAAGCAAAAAGAACAGGAGGCAGTAGCCAAGCGCAAAGCACTTTTAAAAGAAATTGTCAACCAAATGGCAAATAAAAAATAAAGGTTATAAAAAAGATCTTGGGAGTATACTCAAGATCTTTTTTATTGTCAATCATCAAGAGAATGATGTTACATATGGGCTAAGGCCCAAGAGGCGACTGTTGCTTTGATTTGTGGATCAGTAAACGTTTGTTCAAGCATGCGCTGTCTTTTCTTTTTGTTTTTCGGTAACTCGTAAAAGCGATCCTTATAGCCAATTACAATATTGTATCGGTCAATCGTTTTCTTGTCAAAGGTGATATAATTGTCGTAAAAGGTAAGTCCGTTGACTTGATCTATTTCGCGAAAAAGCGTTTCCCTATAAGGAAAAATGCGAAAGAGTCGAAGTTCAACTTGATCAGCATTGATTAACGTGATTTGCGTGAGATTTGTATTGCGAAGACTGTATTGCGTTTTTGTACTTTTATCCTCGACATTATTGTTGCGCACCTGTAGTGAATCCATAACCAAGCGTTCATCCTTGTAGACCAATTGCCCTTTTAAAGTAGCATTCAAAGTAATATTCAAACGTTTGTTTTTGGCATAGTTGCCTAAATAAGCTGGGTTTCCCGCCTGAAATAAAGCGGAAAGACCAGAAACTTGGGCTTGTATTCCCAGCGTAGCAAACAACATAAAAAGTAGCACAATGAATTTGTTATAGGTCGAATTAATCTTTTTGTTTATCATAGTAGGTGACAGTAAAGCATATGAAAGTAAGAAACAAACAATAGATAACAAAATAAATGTTTATAAAATAAGGGGTTACAACAGCAAATAGTATCCATAGCTCCAGGCAGAGCAGAACAGTTAAATTGCACTACCTTCTTCTGCTTACTCAAATGTTTTTACTACCTGTTTGCCATATTGGGCCTCAAAAGCCGTAGGCGTAATTAAAAGCGTTTCCCCATTGACATAGTTAAAATATTCTGCCCAATCATCATTTGGATCAGGAAATAGGGCCGCATGGTATATCTTGCGCAACCACCCTTGATGATACTGATAAAGACTGCGATGTATTTCATTATACTCCGTATGAAAGTAAAGCAGTTGTTTTCTGAAATTAGTGGTAAATGGGGGAGAGTTGAGATGACTGTATTGCTCATTTTCAACATAGTTTTTGTTCGTTGGATCATAGGTGAAATAAGCGTATTTACTAGGTAATGAATGGAAAGTACACAGATCTAAATAACCGTCAAAATTGTAATCTTCGATATACAAGTCGAATTTATCAACGATCTCTGTTTCCCAAAATTGGGATTCAATAGGGATGATTCGCTTGTGTTGCTGTTGATCAATTTCTTCAATTTGACTGATGTAATAGGTATTAGAAGCATAAGATTTTTCGGTTGCCAATACGCGGTATTGCTTCTTCGCATAACTTTTGCCTTTGGGGTTTACCATCGTGAAAGGGAGGGACTCACCAGTGCTACTATTGGTCCAATATCCGGTAACTTCTCCCTTGTTGTAATCGAATATCCCTTTGAAAGTATTACCTGATTCTTCCGTAAACTCTACGTAGTTGTCTTTTATTTTACCTTCAATTTTTAGGAGCTCTTCGTATTTTAAATAGTAATAAGAACCTGAAATACGATCATTTAATACTTGTAAATTTAGGTCAAAAGCAAATCGATTGTCAATTTTTCCTGTAAAGTGATAGGTATAATAGGCATTGACTTCTTTCCATCCTTTTTTTAAGGATTCTCCTTCTTGATCTTGTTTGGCAATAGCTGGATTAGTAGTGAACGCTTGTGTTGTTTGTAGAGACAGATTTGTTGGATGCGTTTTTTCTACACAAGAAATAGTAAATTGCCAGAAGCACAACAAACTGATAATCATTTTCTTTTTCATTTTTTCAATTTTTTTGTACAAACAAAACTAATCCCTTTTTGAAGGGGGGACTTATCCTTTTTATCCCTCTATTACAATGTTTCTTCTAAAGAAATACTTTGGTGTGTTGTTTGTTGGTAATGAGGTGGTTAGGTTGTTTTCGTTAAAGTAAATAATAGAAGAAAATAGAACAGGAAGAAGAAGCCCAGTAAAAAAGAAGTAAATAGTTCAAGTTAGAAATCGTTTGGAAAGAAAACAAGGTGCAAATTTTGTACTTAAGTTGGGAAATGAATGACACAAAAAGATAGTCTAGGCTATCTTTTTGTGTTTGGATAATAAAAAAAAGTGTAATCCACTTTGGTTTAAAAAAGTTAAAAATTGATTCTTTGAATGTAGTCTTGTGTTTTGTTTGGTTATTTAACATTTGTGTTGGTTATATTTGAAAAATAAGATATTTATGAAAGGGAAAAGATTAGCAGGAAGAATAGGGGACTGGTTTACCTTCACTACACAGGCTAGATTCAGGATTAATTTTTAAACAGCATCACATGAAGAGTTTATTTGCATCATTGAGTTTGCCTATAGGCATTATTTTTCTTGTTATTCTCGCTTTGTTTTCTAGTAGTAGAGAGCAAAAGATTAATCGCAAGGAAGAGGGGAAAATTCTGCCGAGAAAAAGAATAAAAAAAGATTCACTTTTGATGAGAAACGCAGGTAAGAAAAAGAACCTTCTGAAGGAAAATACACCTTTTTGTTCCACGGTGATAATGCAAGAGTTTTTGAAGTGGGATAGTTTGACTAATCCAGAAAACAGAAGTAAAAAGAGAGGGAATAGCTAGGTAGTTTAGTGAGCTAAGGTGTCCCTAGACAAGTTGATGCTATTCTTGGCAACTAGTAGAATAAAATAAAAAGCCTATTCCCCTGTTTCAAGTAAGAATTTGCGTCTCCCAAAACAAATCTTTATTGAGCAGTGAAATAGGCATAAGAAACTGTACGTTTGCGAAATTTATTGCGCAATGACGTATAAAAAGAGGTGATTTATATTTCTACTGACTCAAAAGGATCTCAACGTTACATCTCGTTTTAGCTTTAAAAAAGAGCAAGTTGAGGTCGATTTCGTATACATTTTTGGCCATTTAGTTGAGGTCAGTGTGTTGCGTGTTAGTTTTTAAAGGTTAAACAATTATTTATACATAGTGGTTGGGTTCGAAGTTTTAGTTGTTTGTTATCCCTGCTCAAAACGAATATTTTGAACAGGAATAAGTAAAACAAATCTGAGCGATATACCACACGTATTCCAATACGTTGCCCCAGGGTGAATGGAAATGTGATATATGAGATAACTAGCAGGCGTCCATATAGTGAGCCTTCTTTAAGGATATAGTATAGTTAGTCGGTAAAATAATACGTGCAAGTACTATTAATGTTGAATATATAAGCAATAAACTTTACACGCTTAGTTGTATTCTAATGACCAAAAGGGAGACAAAGGTCAAGATATGTTGTAAACGCAATACCAAATATTGCGCTTGGCTTTTAAAGGATAGTCCAGTTTGTCTGCTGAACTATCACAAAATGTACCTCAACGTGAATAAACTGTTTATTGACGGTTTTCTTTGGATTAAAACAAGAAAGGTTTTATTTTTAGCATGTGAACTCTATCAAACAAAACAAAATTTCAAGTTTTTACGGCCATTGCTTTAATTACCGCTATTCCAGTTTTTTATTGAGGGCAGTAAGGAAGGTGAATCCCTTACAGCAATGGTAAAAAAGAAAGCTCTATTTCTTTTTTACCTGACAAACACAAATCAAACAAATCAATGGAGCTAAATCCGTTGCTTTGGCTAACACAGCGTTTGATCAAAGAGACAAGATCAACACAATCGCTTCGTCTATTTTTTGTCTGAGGATCGTAACTATATATAAAAGACTTGGATAGAACCGAAAGAGATTATATGCCTCTAGTAAGAGAGGGGAATCTTGTGTTTGATAGATCAAAGATAAAAAAAAGATTTAAAAGTGCGTGCTATCGAACGCATTTTTTTTAAAATTAACTCAATTGCTATATGGAAGATATTAGTGTTAAAATATGTGCTTTTATTTATGAAGAGTGGATGCTAAAAGAAAAATCTCAACGCTCTTTTGCAAAAAAATTTTTGATCGATGAAAGCGTAGCTAGAAAAATGAAAAAAGTGGCTTTGAGTCGGGGAACAATTTCCTATGATATTCCCTTATCTACAATTCAACATATTTGTACAGCTAAATCCATTAGTTTTGTTGCTTTTTTTCGCTTAATTGAGTCCTATCAAAGTAAAGGAGGAAGTAAGGGGTAAATGGACAGGAAAATCACCTGTGTATATTCGCTTAAGAAGATAATCCTAACGCATAAAAAAAGCCTTCAGATTCTGAAGGCTTTTTTATTTTATTTTCTCAAGTAAGTTACCGTAACAGGAAGGTTTGCACCTCTCATGTCAATGTCATATTCAACAGTTAACACTTTTTCTGTTACCTCTTTGATTTCTCTTTTTGTATGTCTAGCATCTTCGCTTGTCCAAGTAATTACTTTGTTGTTGATTGTTCCTTGAACAGTTGGTTGCACTCCACTTTGTTTCTTTGTTTCCGTTAGTGTTGCTTTGTCTTTGGTCAATACCATAACATCTTCGATCACTGCATCTGGTCCAGGAAATTCTTTAAATTTGTGTTTCATTAAAGTCCCTCCGTTAGGCCCAGGAATAGTATACGATAATTCGTCTGTTACCCATTCTCCTACATAATCACCTTCGTTGCGTTTTACGGTATTGTCATCACTTGAACAACTACCAAATGCAAATGGCAAGGCTAAAAAAGCACAAATAGCTACTAATTTTTTCATTTTGTCGCGTTATTAATTTATTTTTTGTTGGATTCAAAGCCCCTTACACTTTTGTTGTATAGGTCGTCTTTTTCTTCAGTTGTCAGATTGCGTTTATACTGCAATAGGGCAGATTCCCAATCGCCATAGCCAGTATTAGGTAAAATAATGAATCGCTTGCCAAATAACGCTTGGTTATTTTTTACATTTTGCAAGCGTTCCTCCTGTGTTTTCTTGTCAAAAGCTGTTGAGAAATCGGACAAGTTATCCCCTAAAAGCATGACAATTTCATGGGTTTCGCTTAATTTTTGACGTCTTGTTTCTTTGCTTGATTCTGTCGTGCGAACAATAACATGTTGTTCATCAGCAAAAGGGTAGTTGTATTTTTTCAAGTTTTTCATGGTACCCGCTTTGTCATTTTGTGTACGATTGGTAATATAGTACACTTCAATTCCCTTTGAAGCTGCATAGTTGAAAAATTCTAAACTGCCTAATAGGGGTAGAGCATCTCCTTTTGATGTCCATTCATTCCACGTTTCTTCACTAAATATTTTTCCTTGACGCGCCATTTCAACTGCATAAGGAGAATTATCTAAAAAGGTTTCGTCTATATCTGTAACAATAGCGAGTGGTTTGTCAAAAGACTGCGTTAAGAGTTCATCTACGCGCAACGTGGCAATATTAAAAGCTTGTGCAGCTAAAGCTTGATATTCAGCTGCATTTTGTTGAAAAACGGCAGCGTATAATTTACCATTTACTTCAATTTGATGTAAAGGGTTGTTTGTTGAAGTAACTTGACTTGAAGGGATTGTTTTACACGCAGATAAAACAACTAGTCCTGCAAGAAGAAAAGTTCTTTTTAACATATTTTAATTTTACTGTTTATTAAGCTACAAAAATACAACATAAAATTAGAATAGCCACTTTTCTCCAAGAGAAGCTTAAATACAAAAAAACCTTTCAAAATGAAGTTGAAAGGTTTTTGTATGAGGACTGTGATTATTCTTTGTATTCTGCTGCTTTTTCGTCAAATAGATCATCAACAGACCAATAGCGTTCTCCTGTATCGTAATTAAAGGTTAGAATTGTTGCTCCTGCTTCAATTTCAGGAAGTTTATGCGCAATAGCAGCAAGTGAGGTTCCCGTTGAGATTCCCGCTAAAATTCCCTCTTCTCTTGCAATGCGATTGGTGTAGTCAAAGGCTTCGTCTTTATCGATGGTAATAATACCGTCAAAAATAGCTGTATTAACTACTTTAGGAATGAAACCTGCTCCAATTCCCTGTAATGGGTGAGGTCCTGGTTGTCCACCGCTTAAAACTGGAGAATTCTTAGGTTCAACAGCATATACTTTTAGGTTGGGAAATTTTTCTTTCAACACTTCTGCTACACCTGTAATATGTCCTCCTGTTCCAACACCCGTAATTAGATAATCAATTCCTTCTGGGAAGTCATTGATGATTTCCAACGCTGTAGTTTTACGGTGAATCTCAGGGTTAGAGAAATTGTTGAATTGTTGAGGTACCCATGCATTGTCCATTTGCTCGGCCAATTCAGTAGCTTTAGCAACAGAACCCGCTGTACCTAATTCTCTTGGTGTAAGAACGAATTTAGCACCAAATGCTGCCATCAATTTTCTTCTTTCAATACTCATGGACTCTGGCATAACCAAAATTAATTGATATCCTTTAACAGCACAAACCATTGCCAAACCAACTCCTGTATTTCCAGAAGTAGGTTCAATAATCGTTGTGTTTTTATTGATTATACCTTTGGCTTCTGCATCTTCAATCATCGCTAAAGCAATGCGATCTTTTAAACTTCCTCCTGGATTTTGCTTTTCTAATTTGATCCATACATTGTGTGTTGCAGGGAAGAGTTTATTAATTTTTACGTGGGGTGTACGCCCAATTGTTTCTAAAATTGTCGTTGCTTTCATAATATTAATTTTTTGTGCTGTTATATAATAAAATTGATAGGTTCGGGGTATTTATCTGTGTATTTTGAATAAACTTTACTCTTGCTATAGATTATAGAATGAGGAGCTACGCTTTTGGTTAACCAAACGTTCCCCCCAATGACAGAGTCGTGACCAATTATCGTATCACCGCCTAAAACGGTTGCTCCCGAATAGATCACCACATGGTCTTCAATATAAGGATGACGACGAGTATTTGCTTTGTCTTTTGAAACAGAAATCGCACCCAACGTAACCCCTTGATAAATTTTAACATGGGAGCCGATTACACAGGTCTCTCCAATTACAATACCTGTACCGTGGTCAATACAAAAATGAGAACCTATGCTCGCAGCTGGGTGAATGTCAATGCCGGTTTTGTTGTGGGCATATTCAGTCCAAATACGCGGTAAAAGTCGTACCTGTTGCATTTGCAATTGATGTGCAAAGCGATAAATTGCGATCGCATAGAATCCTGGATAGGCAATGTGAACTTCTTGTAAACAAGTAGCAGCAGGATCATTCTCTAAAATAGCTGTCGCATCTGTGTTCAACAAGGTGTAAATTGTGGGTAATGCCTCAAAGAAATCACGGGCAATTTGATGTGATCGATCCTCGTTATTGTTAATGCTAAATAGGATGGAAACCAATTCATTCTTTAACGTATTTAATCGAATATTAATGGCTTGTTCGGAGTGATAGCGCTTATCTTCTAATTGAAATAAGAAGTGAAAAAGGGTATCCGTAAAGTTCTCCATTCTCTTTTTATCTAAAAAAGCGGTTGTACTTTCGTTTTTTTGTACTAATTCTTGAATAAAATCCATATAGCCTTAGATGTTTATAGTTAAGAAATGATTGATTTCGTGTTTATTTTTATGTGTTAATTCAGTGGCTTTTCTCGGAAGTTTACCCTCTCCCCAATGTGCAAGTGCTTCTAATACAGGAAGTAAAGATCGCCCTTTACTAGTCAATTGATAGGCTATGATCACTGGTGTTTCCGTGATAATTCGTTCAATGAGATCTAATTGTTCCAATGCTTTTAATTCGGTAGTCAACATCTTACTGCCAATCTTGGGAATCTTTTGTTGCAAGGTAGAATAGCGGGCACGCTCCATTTGAAAGAGTGCATTCAATAAGGGCATACGCCATTTACCACTAATCGTGTTAAGCGTATATTGAATGCTGTCTAAAGGTATTGTGATGGACATTTTTTTAGTTTCTTTTTAGAAAGTTACTTCCTTTTGGGAAAGCTAATGTAGTCAAAAGCACCCAATACACAAACAGCTTAACTTTTTTTTAGTATATATATCTACTAAATGTGACAAAATATAGTTTTTTTAGTATTTTAAATATACTCTTTGAGAAGAAAGGGTATCTTTTTGGGATAATAATTGTTAAAAGGAGAGGGGTGACTAGAGCGATTCAATAAATTAATCAGTATCTTTGAATGAAGAAAGTGTGAGGGCTATACTAGTCCTTCATTGAGAATGAATAGTTCTTTGTGTGTTTGTTTTGAAATAGATTTATTTTAAGATTTCTTTTGAGCGGCTACTTGTAAGGAATTTGGTTTTGTTGTTTTGTTGTTCTATTTCAAATGGGAAAGTAACAGATACAAAGATACTATAATGCTGGAGGGTGCCTCGAAACAGGCACTCTCTATTATTTTACTACCTGGGTAAGAGAAGACAGGTACATAAATCGAACTACTTAGTATGCTTAAGTCATACGATCTAATAACCTTTACGAATCGCGCAGAAGCACCTTATTTAGTCCCCAACCTTTGCTTTTGCGTCTGATCGTATGGGAACTCTACTTTTTTTGTTTTTACTTCGTTGATCTTGAGGTGGTTAATTAATGGATAGCGATTTTAGATTGTTTCTATAGGCTTCTAAAATATCTGCTTTTAAGATATAACCTACGTATTTATGGTCTTGTTGCACCAGTAAAAAATCAGCTTTTTTCAAGTCAAATTTATTGACCATGTGTTTGGTACTATCTGTATATGAAACAGTGATTGGCTCTTCAATCAGATCAGCGATTGGGGTGAATTTCGTTTGGAATGCACTGAATACAATAGGGCGAACGTGGTTGAGGTTAATTACACCTAATAGTTTATGATCGTCGTTAATAACAGGGATGAATTCCTGTTGGGTTTGCGTAAAGATTGTCACAGCATCTTGTGTGGTCTGTGTTGATTTTAAAAGATGGATATCATTGCGAATATAATCGTGTACGTTGATGGTTGACAGAATATTAGAATCCTTGTCAGACGTAAAAACCATCCCTGTTTCGGCAATTGATTTAATGTCCATGGAATATTTTTCCATGTTTTTGGCAATGGCAAAACTTATGGATGATACAATAAGTAGGGGAACCATCAGGCCATATCCTCCAGTTATTTCGGCAATTAGGAAAATACCTGTCAAAGGAGCGTGAAATAATCCACTGATAACACCTGCCATTCCTACAACGGTGAAGTTGTGAATGGGAATGTCTTTTACCCCCAGGAGGGAGAAGAATTTAGCTAAGGTAAATCCGAGATAAGAACCGACAAATAGAGAAGGAGCGAAGTTTCCTCCATTTCCTCCACTTCCCATAGTTAATCCCACCGCAAACGTTTTCACTAGCGCAGCTCCAGCAACAAAGAGTAAAAGTACCCATTCATTGGTTGAAAAATTGCGTAATAAGGTGTTGTTTAGGATGGTCTCTGGATGATCGCCTGCGAGTATTTTGATACTTTCATATCCTTCTCCAAAGAGCGTGGGAAATAAAAAGATTAAAACGGCTAACATCGTTGCGCCAATCAGCGCTTTTTTATAAATGTGATTGGTGAATTTTGAGATATAGGCTTCTGTTTTCCTAAACATACGCGCGTGATAGACACAGAAAAATCCAGCAAGAATACCCAAAACAACGTAATATCCAGTATTATAGGTGTCAAAAACAAGTTGTTTCTTGAAGGAAAGTAAGATGTCTTCTTTGATCATGAGGTTGGTTACAATTGTTCCAGTTGCTGAAGCAATCATAATGGGAATAAAGGCGGAAACGGTAATATCCGCTAAGACAATTTCAATAGCAAAGAGTACACCGGCAATTGGTGCATTAAAAGCAGCAGAGATTCCCGCTGCAACCCCACAACCTAAAAGTAAAATGCGGTCTTTGTAACTGAGTTTGTAATTCTGAGCAAAATTAGATCCAAATGCTGCTCCAGTAATCGCAATAGGGGATTCTAATCCCAAGGATCCTCCCATACCAACAGTTAGGGAACTGGTGACAATTTGAGAGTACATCTGCTTCTTAGGCATGATACCTGAACGCTTTGCCACAGCAATCATAATTTGATAGGTTCCCTTTTCAATACTGCCATTTAAAAATTTACGCACAACAAATACGGTTAGTAAAATTCCGATAATGGGCAAAATACTATTGGTATAGGGCAAGTGAGAGATGTTGTCGATGTACGTAGCAAATTGAAATACCGCATGGGCAAATGACTTCAATACAGTTACTGCGATGGCACTCGATGCACCTACTAGCACACAGGATAAATACAAAAATTGGCGATCCGAAAGGATCGATTTTAAAAAAAATAAAATACCTTCTGCATACCGAAAGGTTTGCTTAAAATAGAATGCAATACGTTTTTTATTCCAAATTTTCATCTTGCAAAAATAGCCTAAATAGTCATATAAAAGGAGACGTCGTACATATTTTTTTATGCTAAAAAGAGTTTAAATAGTAGTAAAACGAGGGGAATGTTGAACGAAAGCAACATAGGTTTCCAATTCTTTGAAAAATCGTATAAAATCCTTTTCTAAGATGTTATAGTACGCTTCAAGCTCAACAGTAGCCTTTGACATCTTAGAAACGCCCTTCGTTCTGCGGTCCATTTGGTAGAGAATATACCCCAACCCCTCGATAGATTCATAACAGGTAAACCAATCCTCTTGAATCATAATCGGTAAAAAATTTTGAATTTTTTCAGGTAAAACAGCAAAATTAGCTTCTAAGGTAGCATAGAATTGCGCTGCATAATCCGCAAGAGGAACCGCATGATAGTCAGACCAGTTTTTGGCGAGAAAATGGTCGTAGTACATATCAATAATTACCGCAGCATAGTGATTATAAGCCGGGACGAGTAATTTCTTATTTTCACGCCAAATGGGATGGGTATCGGTAAAAGTATCTATTTCTCGATGCAATAGAATACCATGTTGGATGGCTTTTGGAAATTCTAGGTATTGTTTACCGCGAACACTGTCCGCTATAAAATTGCCAATGGCCTTTTCTTGGTCTGATCCTGATAAATATACATGTGCTAAAAAATTCATTGCTTCGCTTTACTTTCAAATTTACGGTTTTTTAGTTTAGTATTTGAAAGTATAAGCGATTGAATTGTTTTATATTTGTTCTTGTAGAAGAATAAAAAAAAGATACTATGACGTTGATAAAATCAATCTCAGGAATAAGAGGAACAATTGGAGGGAAAGTTGGTTTTAACCTCACTCCAGTTGACGCAGTTAAATTTGCTTCTGCTTATGGAACGTTCATTAAGAACCAAGCAGGAAAAGAACAAGTAAAAGTTGTAATAGGACGCGATGCGCGTTTATCGGGTCCGATGATTCACAACTTGGTGGTATACACTTTAGTAGGGTTGGGAATTGATGTAGTGGATTTAGGATTGTCTACCACGCCAACGGTAGAAATTGCCGTTCCCATGGAACAAGCAGATGGCGGAATTATTCTAACGGCTTCGCATAATCCAAAACAGTGGAATGCGCTAAAATTACTCAATGCAAAAGGAGAATTTTTGAGTGGAGCTGAAGGAGAGGAAATCTTGGACATCGCAGAAAAAGATGCCTTTATTTTTGCTGAAGTTGACCGTTTAGGAACGATTACTTCGAGAACAGATTATATGGATATTCACATTGACGAGATCTTAAAATTAAAATTAGTCGATGTAGAAGCTATTAAAAAACGCCAATTTAAGGTGGTGGTTGATGGTGTAAACTCTTCTGGAGGAGTAATTATCCCCGCTTTATTGAGAAAATTAGGTGTAGAAGTAGTGGAACTGTACTGTGATCCAACCGGACATTTTCCGCACAATCCAGAACCGTTAAAGGAACATTTACAAGATATCTGCGCTTTGGTAAAAGCAGAAAGAGCAGATTTAGGTATTGTGGTAGATCCCGATGTTGATCGCTTAGCTTTTATCTCTAATGATGGTGAAATGTTTGGTGAAGAATATACCTTGGTCGCTGTAGCAGATTATGTGTTGAGTAAAACGCCTGGAAATACAGTGTCAAACTTATCTTCTTCTCGTGCTTTGAGAGATGTAACCGTAAATAGAGGAGGGAATTACCAAGCTGCTGCTGTTGGCGAAGTCAATGTAGTGGAACTTATGAAAGCAACAAATGCTGTAATTGGAGGAGAAGGAAATGGCGGAATCATCTATCCTGAAACGCATTATGGACGCGATGCCCTAGTTGGTGTAGCGCTTTTTTTAACGCATTTAGCCAATCAAACGCTAACTGTAGCTGAATTAAGAGCGACTTATCCGCAGTATTATATGAGCAAAAATAAAATCGAATTGACGCCGAAATTAAACGTCGATATGATTTTAGAATTAATCGCAGAAAACTATAAAAATCAAGAAGTTACTACGATTGATGGGGTGAAAATAGACTTCCCTACGAGTTGGGTACACTTGAGAAAATCAAATACAGAGCCGATTATTCGCATTTATACCGAAGCGCCAACGCAAGACGAAGCTGATGGTTTAGCGGGTCGTATGATAGAAGAATTAAAGGTGATTGCTGGAATTTAATTGGAGATTGGTGAATGGTGAGTAGTAAGTAAGTAGTAAGTGGTATTCACCATTCACCATGTACGTCCCTGACATAGGTTGACCATAAAAATTCAATTTTCCTATGAAAGTCAACGTTCAACA
>NZ_JBMVQX010000035.1:0-42503 GCF_050522745.1 Myroides sp. C15-4
AAATATAAGCTAGGTGAGTTAAACCGAAACGAAGTGTAGGTTCATCGAACACCAGAACAAAATATAAGCTAGGTGAGTTAAACCGAAACGAAGTGTAGGTTCATCGAACACCAGAACAAAATATAAGCTAGGTGAGATAAATGGAAGATGACCTGAAATAGGTACAAAAAGAAATAAAAAAAGGATCAATCTAGTAAAGATTGATCCTTTTTTTATACGGTATTTTTACTCTTCTCCCTTCTCTCCTCTCCCATCTCCAAAATAGCGTTCGGTAACGAAATCGATATCTTTGATTGTTTTTCTCGCCCAATCAATGCGTTTAGCAAGTAATTCTTCTTCAGACAGCTGCCAATTGACTTCGGATTCTCTCAAGCGAGTCGTTAAGCTTTGGATGATGATTGCCGCAGAAACAGAAATATTCAAACTTTCAGTGAATCCCACCATGGGAATGGTAATAAAATCATCCGCTTGTTCGATAATTTCGGGGGATAATCCTGATTTTTCTGTGCCAAAAAAGATAGCAACAGGTTCTGATAAATCAAATTTATCCAAACTTTGCGCTGTTCCATGTGGCGTTGTAGCAACTACTTTGTACCCTTTAGCCTTAACGGCATCAATACAACCTTGTACGCTATTGTAACGGTGAATATCCACCCATTTTTCTGCCCCTAAGGCAATTTGCTTATCAATTCGCTTTCCAAATTTTTGTTCAATAACATGAAGTCCCTGTACACCAAAAACTTCACAACTACGCATCACTGCGCTAGTATTGTGCAATTGATACACATCTTCTGCTACAACAGTAATGTGATCTGTTCGGTTAGCTAAAACACTTTTAAATCGCTCTACTCGGTTCTCTGTCAAAAAAGTTTCTAAATAAGCTAAGTATTCCTCATCTTGAAATAGCTTGTTTGAAATATTCATTATATCTTTAGTTTTATTCAAAAATGCAAAGGTAACAATATTATGGAAAAACGTTTAGTCGTACTTTCAGGAGCTGGAATGAGTGCAGAAAGTGGAATCAAAACCTTTAGAGATGCAGATGGACTATGGGAGGGACACGATATTATGGAAGTAGCTTCTCCTCAAGGTTGGGCGAAAAACAAAGCCAACGTATTACAATTTTACAACGATAGACGTCGACAATTATTAACGTGTGAACCTAATGCCGCACATGAGGCTATTGCGGAACTACAACAACATTTTAGAACAACAGTAATCACTCAAAATGTAGATGATTTACACGAACGCGCTGGGAGTAAAGACGTCATTCACTTACACGGTGAGTTACTCAAGGTACGTAGTGAAGTCAATGAGCATTTGGTATATCCTTGGACAACGGATCTTACAGCATCCGATCAAAACGAACAAGGGCATACTTTGCGTCCGCATATTGTATGGTTTGGAGAAATGGTTCCCGAATTGGAACGCGCCATTCCCTATGTAGAAGAAGCAGATGTGATTTTAATTATCGGAACGTCACTCCAAGTATATCCCGCAGCTTCTTTATTGGATTTTGCCAAATCTGAAGCTTTGGTTTACTACATCGACCTCCACCCTGCTTCGACCCAACACTTCAATCGCCAAATCGAAGTACTCGCTGAAAAAGCTTCTGTTGGTATGCAAAAAATTCAAAAATCTCTGATTGAATTCAGTCAAATCATATAAAAAAATAAGGGTATTCTTTTAGAACACCCTTATTTTTTATCCTTTAGTTTAAGACTTTTGCGCCTTTTAGAAAAATCCATGACACACAGATTTTATCTCCTTCATCCGTTTTAAAAACTTTAAATTGTGGAGCGAAAACCGTTGCTATACCAGCACTCACTAGTGGGAGCCAGATGCCCGACAAATCGGTAAAATACATCAGTCCTACTCGCGCTAAAAGAAACAAGATCGCAAAACTCACAAATTGTAACAGTAATGTTTTAGTTCCTGCACTCATCGTTTTTTAATTTTGATTTATATATTTTCCTTTTTTACTTCCTTCGTAAAGATCGTATTTCGCTAAACGCGCTTCTAATTTACCATTAAATAATTTAATCTTTCTCGAAGGACGTAAACCTACGTATTTCAATGCCTCAATATTAGCCGTGATAAACCACGCTTCTGTTCCAGGATATCCTTGCTTTAGGGTATCGCCTATTTCGCGATAAAAACGCTCTAAATTGATATCCAAACGCTCGCCATACGGTGGATTAAAAACCATGTGCAAGGGTCCTTCTACCTCTTTAGACGTATCAAAAAAGTTTAGATTCTCCACTTTGATATATTCTTCCAAGTTGGCATTTCGCACGTTGTCCATTGCTTTCATCACCGCAGAAGGCGCTTTATCATATCCTTGAATGGTATAGTGGAACTCGCGTATACGCTTCAATAATGACCCCTGGATTACCTCGAACAAATCCGCATCCCAATCGTTCCAACGTTCAAAAGCGAACTCTTTTCGATTGATATTGGCCGGAATATTGCAAGCTATCATTGCTGCTTCAATCAAAAGCGTTCCTGAACCACACATCGGATCCATGAAGTGACTCCTTCCATCCCATCCGGATAGTAAGAGCATTCCTGCCGCTAATACCTCGTTAATTGGCGCAATATTCGTTGCTGTTTTATATCCTCTTTGGTGCAAAGAAGCTCCTGAAGAATCCAAAGAAACGGTACACATATCGCGTTGAATGTGTACGTTGATACGCAAATCTGGATAGTCTTTGTCTACATTTGGACGTTTGCCATATTTATCTCTAAACTGATCGACAATCGCGTCTTTCGCTTTTAAGGAAACAAATAAGCTGTTGTTAAACTGATCGGAGAATACAGTCGAATCAATAGCAAAAGATTGATGTGCACTTAAATATTTGCTCCAATCAATACTTTGGATTCCCTTATACAGATTGTTTTCATTGTAAACAGCAAATTGCTTAATCGGAACTAAAATTTTTAATGCAGTACGCAAAGCTAAATTCGCCTTATATAAAAATCCTTTATCTCCTTCAAAACTCACCATACGAGTTCCTTCCTTCACTTTCGTCGCTCCTAAAAGCTGTAGTTCTTTTGCCAAAACCTCTTCTAAACCGAACAAAGTCTTAGCAACCATTTTAAAATTTTCCATTTTTTTATATCGCTATAAGGAATAATTGCATTCGTTATCCAAATGTGCAAAAATAAAGTAAATTTGCAAGCTAATAAAAGATTTAATTTAAAACTATGTCTGAACAAAAGAAAGCTTGGTACGCATCGTGGTTTGATACCCCTTATTATCACATCTTATATAAGGATAGAGATTATGATGAAGCACAACTTTTTATAGATAACCTTACCCACTATTTAAACTTAGCTGAGGATTCAACTATTTTAGATTTAGCTTGTGGTAAAGGTCGTCATGCCATTTATCTCAACAGCTTAGGCTATGATGTGGTCGGAGCAGATTTATCAGCTAACAGTATTGAAGTAGCTAAAACCTTTGAAAATGAAAAGCTACACTTTGAGGTACACGATATGCGTGAGCCTTTAGAAAAAAAATACGACGCGATTTTCAACTTATTCACCAGTTTTGGTTATTTTAGTGAACCCGAAGATAATATCAAAGCACTAAAAGCAATCCACAACAGCTTATCTGACTATGGTCTAGCGGTAATTGACTTTATGAATGTCAATAAAGTAATTGCAAATTTAGTTCCTGTGGAAGTAAAAACAGTGGAAGGCATTGAATTTCATCTCGAACGAAGAGTAGAAAACGGATACATTTATAAAGATATTCGCTTTCATGCTGATGGAGAAGACCATGCTTATACAGAAAAAGTAAAGGCATTCACACTAGAAGATTTTGAAACAATGATGAATGAAAATGACATTTACTTACTTGATATCTTTGGTGATTATAAATTAAGAAAATTCTATCCGAACGAATCTGATCGATTAATCATGATCTTTAAATAAGCCGATGGCGTATATAGTACCCTTACTAGCTGTAATTATTGGATATTTAATTGCACTACTTATTCAACCCAAGAACAAAAAACACATCAAACTCTTGATGGCGTTTAGTGGTTCTTTCTTGCTTACAATTACAGTAACCCACTTGCTACCTGATGTTTATCAAGCCGCAATGGGAGATCTTGTTACAACAGCTGGGGAACACCTTCACGACCACGACCACAGCCATGACCATAGTGGAGCTGCTCGAATTGGGTTTTTCATCATGGTGGGTATTGTATTCCAGATTATTTTAGAATATTTCTCTAAAGGCGCTGAACATGGACATGTACATGGACACGAAAAACTAGAACGCATCCCTTGGTTGTTGTTTATCAGTTTGTGTATTCATGCCTTTTTTGAGGGAATGCCCATCAGTCAGCACAATGAATTAGCTATAGGCATCGGAATTCATCATCTGCCCATTGCCATTATTTTAACGGCATTTTTTATCAATGCCCAAATGAATAAAAAAATGGTATTTGTATTTATGATGCTCTTTTCCATTATGACGCCTTTAGGTACTTTGATTTCAAGTAGCATTCCTGTATTGAGTACCTATTATGCAGAAATATCGGCAGTGGTAGTCGGAATCTTATTCCACATTTCTTCAACCATCATCTTTGAAAGCAATGAAGATCACAAATTCAATATCAATAAATTAATAGCGATACTACTTGGAGTAGTCGCTGCTTATTTCATATAAAAAGTCGGAAGGTTTCTTCCGACTTTTTGTTCGTATTCAATTTATTTTAGCGATTTAAAAAAACCAGCTGACAACCATATAAATCATTTGGTTTGTTTTTAGTATTTTTGATGCTGTTACTATTTGTTAGACTTATTCGTTTATGAAAAAAATAATGATTATCACTTCTTTTTTATGCTTAGCTGCTTTGGTATTTGTGGCTTGCGAAAAAGATGATATATGCGGTAAAACGGAACCGACAACCCCTCAATATAAAATCGAGTTCTTTGATTATGAAGATCAAGTAATTAAAAAAACTGGATTGGTTGAGGCCTATGCAGTGGGTATCCAAGATACGATAAGAAGTACGGGAAATACCCTGTTACTTCCGTTGCGTTTGGATCAACAACAAACAGATTGGGTCTTACAAATTACAGAAGTAAAGGATAAGGAAACGCTGATTCAACGCGATACACTTACCCTAAAATACAACGTGAATACCCATTACTTAAATAAAGCTTGTGGATATGTCTCTACGTTTTCTTTAGTACAAGATGGTAGCTCACCTCAACTTAATGGAAAAGCCAATACAACCAAAGGCAATTGGATTAAATTATATATAACAGAAACAAACGAAATAGAAGATGCAGAGCAAACTCATTTTAACGTATATTACTAGTAGCATCCTTGTCTTGTTTTCTGTTGTAGGTGTTGCACAAGAAAAAAGCAAAGACAGCAAAAAAGAGACAGAAACGGCACATATGGCCACTATTGCTCCACCAAAATATCCGCAACGTTATGGATTGCGTGTAGGGGCAGATTTGTTTCGAATTACGCGTTCATTTTATGACAAAACATATAATGGGTTTGAAGTTGTAGGAGATTATCGATTGACCAAGAAATTATTTGCTGTAGCCGAACTAGGACATGATAAGTTAGAAAAAACAGAAAGCACCTATGGTTTTACGACCAATGGAACGTATTTGCGCATTGGGGTTGATTATAACTTACACGAAAACTGGATGGACCGTGAAGACATGATTTATGTAGGGGCTCGCTATGGTTTTGCTACCTTTTCTCAAAATTTAGATTGGTACAAACCCTATAGTACCAGTGATTATTTTGATAATCCCGCAATTCCAATCAACAAAAAATACAGCGGTTTATCTGCACATTGGGTTGAATTTGTTGCTGGGGTAAAAACTCGTGTGTTCAACAATGTTTTTATGGGATTCAGCCTTCGTTTAACTGGTTTGATTACCCAAAAACAACCCGATGATTTTGAAAATCTATTCATTCCAGGATTCAATAGAAAATACAGTGGGGCTATTGGTGTTGGTTTTAACTATTCGGTTAGTTATTTTATTCCGCTATACAAATCCAATAAAAAAGCCTTTACTATACCTGAAAAAGACACCCAATACGATTTAGAAGGAAATAAAATCGAATCGGAAGAGTTGAAAATGATTCAAGAGAACAAGCAGAAAGCTGCAGCAGATCAAAAACAACAAGGGTAAACCAATACAATAAAAAAGACCTTAGAGCCGCTTGCTCCAAGGTCTTTTTAGTTTCCCACCTATTGGGATTAATTCCGTATTATAAAAAAAGCGAATTTTCATTCGCCTTTTTTATTTATGATCCTTTTGTATTGTAACTCTTTACTAATTGCTTTAAAAAGGCCCATTGTTTCAACGTAGTCTTCGCTTCTAAAGCTGGATATCCTAGCACTGTTTTTCCTGCTTCTACATCACCGGTAACGCCAGATCCCGCACCTACTACTACACCATCACCAAGGGTTACGTGATCTTTAATAGAAGCACTTCCTCCGATTACAACAAAGTTCCCTAAGGTTACTGAACCTGCTAAACCACTGTTTCCAGCCATAATACAGCATTTTCCTAAAACAGAATTATGTCCAATTTGCACCAAATTATCTATTTTACATCCATCACCAATAATAGTTGCACTGAATTTCCCGCGATCAACACAAGAATTCGCTCCAATCTCTACGTGGTTTCCAATCACTACATGCCCAATTTGAGGGATTTTCACTAATCCTTTTTCAGAGGGACAAAAACCAAATCCATCCGCACCAAGTACTGCATTGGGATGAATAATACAGTGGTGCCCAATTTGCGTGCGTTCACGAACCACAACACCTGACCATACAACTGTATTATCCCCGATCACACTGTGATCCATCACGGTAACATTAGGGTATAAAATTGTATTTTTTCCGATCACAACATGTTCTCCAACATAACATCCTGCACCTATTTGCACCCCTTCACCTATTTGAGCAGTCGCTTCAATTGTCGCCTTGGGGTGAATACCTTCTTTGACTTGAGGTAATTGAGGAGCAAAAAAAGATAGTAATTGAGACATCGCAATATCAACATTATCCACTTTAATAAACGCTCTATCTTCACCTGGCACAATTGAAATATCTCGATTCACAATGGCAATACTCGCTTTCGAATTCGCCCACAAGCGCTCATATTTTTTATTGCCTATAAAAGATATTTGGCCATCTTGTGCTTTATCCAACTGCTCTGCTGCGTGAATCTTCTTTACTGTTGTGCCTATCACTATACCGTTTAGGACTTCGTTTATTTCATTAAGGGAGTACGTTCTCATACTAAATTTGGGTTTCTTGGTTTATATCAAAGAAAACGAATAAAAACTAATTATATTGCAAGAATACCTTTTTTTATTTCAAAAAAATAAAGCATAACATTTAATTAACCTAAAAATACTCAAAAACATAAATATATTTTTATTAGTTAATTCCTATTTTACGGAAATCAGATACAAATAACACACTATTTTAACTCATAATAAGAAATGATTCTTATTATTCATATTAAAATATAAAAACAAAAAATAAATAGATAAAAACTAAGATTTATCGTTTTTTCAGCTCCAATATTGCTTTTTTCCTTTTCACCACGAAAAAGAAAGTGCATTTTTTCCCTACTTTACTTCCCAAAATCCTTATCAAACTAAATTATCCCTACTATAAAATGGTCTTTCCCTCTCTTTTATTATGCATTCTTGATCCTTTTATGTATATTTTACTACCACAAAAAATAAAAAATAGATGAAAAATTTAGTTCAAACGATCGGAAGCCTTATTGCTGAAGAAAATTTTGGTGCTTTACATGATTTAAAAGTAGAAAAACCAACACATTTTAATTGGGTCACTGAAATATTCGAGGGCATTCACGTCAAGGAAACACCAGATAAAACAGCATTACTCTGGACGGATGGTCAAAAAACGGAGCATTATACCTTCAAGACACTATACCATCGGTACAATCAACTTCTGAATTTTTTGCGTAAAAAAGGAATTCAACAGCAAGATGTAATCCTTACTCAAATGATGCTACAGCGCATTAATTGGGTTACCCATTTGGCAACAATCAAAGGGGGATATCGTCTTTCTCCTGCAGCAAGTATTCTAGGGGTCAATGATTTAAAATATCGCTTTGAAAAGATTGCGCCAAAAGTAATTTTAGCAGATACTGATAATGTAGAAAAAATCGATGAAGCTGAAAAAGCAGCTAATCACACCATTCCCATTAAGATTATTATTGATGGAGAGCGCAAGGGATGGTACCCTTTGTCTGTCTTAGATGAACAAGCAACCGAAGCTGAAGCTGCAGCAACCCAACCCGATGACAATCTCTTCTTATTTTTCACTTCGGGTACAACGGGTATGCCCAAAATTGTTTGCCATACCCAATTGAGCTATCCCATTGGAAATCTAACGACTGCTGCTTGGATTGGGCTCAAAAAAGACGATATACACTACAATATTTCTCAACCAGGCTGGGCTAAATTTGCCTGGAGTAGTCTATTTGCTCCTTGGAGTGTAGGTGCCACTATTTTTGCCTTTCACACCAAGGCGCGCTTTCATGCAGCTACCACCTTATCCCTAATTGAAAAACACAAGATTACAACCCTTTGTGCGCCTCCTACTGTTTTGCGCTTCTTTATTCAGGAAGATTTATCCCTGTACAAATTCAGCTTGCGTCAATGTGTTGCGGCAGGTGAGCCTTTAAACCCCGAAATTATTGAGGAATGGTTTCAAACCACTGGCTTGTATATTCGCGATGGTTTTGGGCAAACAGAGAGCACTTGTATGGTAGCAAATTATCCTAATTCCAAACTAAAGTATGGCTCCATGGGAAAACCAACCTTTTTATATGATATTGTTATCGCAGATGATGAAGGTCGCGAATTGCCAAATAACGAAGAAGGTAATATTTGCGTAAAAACCAATACTGGAAAAGTCAATGGAATCTTTAAAGAATACATGTTCGACAAAGAACGTCAAAAACAAGTATTTAAAAATGAAGTCTACTTTACAGGTGATAAAGCCTATAAAGATGAAGAAGGCTATATTTGGTTTATTGGACGCGATGACGATGTGATCAAAGCTTCTGATTATCGCATTGGTCCCTTTGAAGTAGAAAGTGTTTTATTAGAACACCCGGCCGTAATTGAATCTGCTGTAGTTGCTAGCCCTCACGATATCAAAGGTTTTGAAGTTAAAGCCTTTGT
This sequence comes from Myroides sp. C15-4, assembly GCF_050522745.1. Taxonomy (NCBI): domain Bacteria; kingdom Pseudomonadati; phylum Bacteroidota; class Flavobacteriia; order Flavobacteriales; family Flavobacteriaceae; genus Myroides; species Myroides sp. C15-4. The sequence goes on from NZ_JBMVQX010000035.1 coordinate 9,227, forward strand.
CGTGATTCAAAATATTCAGCAGGCTAATGCAACCCTTGCTCAAGAATTATTTCAATTTTCCCGTCAACACCTCGCACCCTATAAAATGCCTCGTAAAATCGAATTTGTTACTGAACTGCCGAAGACAATCAGTGGTAAAATAAAACGAGTGGAACTTCGTGCACTACAAGCGGAACGAATCGCTAAGAAAACAATTGTTCCTTTGGAATTTGTTTATTAAGTGAGAGCGGGGAATGGTGAATAGTAAACACCGTAAACTCTCCTTCCCCACTCTATTTAAACTTGATATAAACTAATTTGCTTAAAAAAATTGCTTTCAATTTTATCGTAACTTTCTGCTTATAAAAAACACTGTTATGCTATCCGAACGCTATGCTTCTTTTGCACGTGAGTTGGCGAATTATATCAATCCGCTACAAATCATGACCAATCCCATACAAACGATTGCCTATGGAACAGACGCAAGTTTCTATCGTCTTATTCCCCAGCTAGTGGTCGAAGTGCGCAATGAAGCGGAGGTAATACACACCTTAACCTTAGCACACCAACAGCAACTCCCCCTTACCTTTCGCGCAGGCGGGACTAGTTTGTCAGGACAAGCGATAACAGATTCAATCCTAGTTGTTGCCACCCACCATTGGAAAAACTATACCATTACCCATGACGGCTTACAAGCTACTTTTCAGCCTGGTATTATTGGCGGAAGAGCCAATATACTTTTAGCCCCTTATGGGCGTAAAATAGGGCCAGATCCAGGTTCAATTAACGCCGCAATGATTGGCGGTATTGCCGCGAATAACGCTAGTGGTATGTGCTGTGGAACGGCACAAAACTCATATAATACACTGGCAGATATTCGACTTGTTTTTTATGATGGAACGGTCTTGGATACAGCGGATCCTCAAAGCAAAAAAGAATTTGCGGCCAAACATCCCGAAATTCTAAGTGAATTATCAGCCATACACTGTGAAATAAAAGAAAACAAAACCTTATACGATCGCATTCAACGCAAGTATAAAATCAAAAATACAACGGGATATAGTTTAAATGCATTTCTTGATTATCAAGATCCATTTGATATCATGAAACACCTAATCATTGGCTCTGAAGGAACACTTGCCTTTATCTCAACGATTACCTATCATACTGTTGTCAATTACCGAAATAAATCATGTACGTTGATGGCATTTGACAGTATTTCAACGGCTTGTCAGGCAGTACCTTTTCTCAAAAAAAGTCCCGTTGAAGCAGTGGAACTCCTCGATCGAAATAGTATTCGATCTATTGAACAAGAGCCACAGGCCCCTGCGTACTTTAAAACACTGCCTGCTTCAGCTTGTTTATTACTCGTGGAAGTACAAGCAACAACACAAGAAGAATTAGAACAAAAACAACAACAAGTACAACAGGCGGTTGCTCCTGTTCCGACTTTAGGTCCGTTCAATTTTACGTCAGATCCAAAAGCATATGCATTTAATTGGAAGGCGCGCAATGGTTTATTACCTACAACTGGGGCTTTAAGAGAAACAGGAACTACTTGTATTATTGAAGATGTTGCCTTTCCCCTCGATCGATTAGCAGACGCAAGTCTTGCTTTGCAACAACTATTTGCCAAGTACCATTATGACGACGCTGTACTATTTGGACACGCCTTAGAAGGCAATTTACACTTGGTTTTTTCACAAGATTTCAATCATCCGACTTCGATACAGCGCTATGCTGATTTAATGGATGAACTAGTCGAATTGGTTGTTCATCAATTTGATGGTTCACTTAAAGCAGAACATGGAACTGGTCGTAATATGGCCCCTTTTGTAGAACGAGAATGGGGTGAACAAGCCTATGCACTCATGGTGCGCATCAAACAAATTTTTGATCCGAACCACATCATTAATCCTGGTGTAATGATCAATACCAATCCACGCATACACCTAGAGAACTTAAAAGCCTCTCCTGCTACACATCCCATCGTTGATAAGTGTATAGAATGTGGATTTTGTGAATCTCATTGTGTGTCGGAAGGTTTAACCTTATCTCCTCGTCAACGCATTGTCATAGGACGCGAAATAAAACGCTTGGAACAGACCAATGAAAATCCTTTACTTCTCGCTCAATTAAAGAAAGAAGCTCAATATTATCTCGATGACACCTGTGCAACGGATGGCTTATGTGCCATTTCTTGCCCTGTAAAAATTGATACAGGACTCTATGTAAAAGCCATACGATCAGAGCGATTAACAGCTAAAAATCATCAGGATACACTATACTTTGTTGAACACTTAGACCGTGTGACCCAAATGGGTCGCTATAGTCTAAAATTCGTGCGCTTTTTTCAAAATAGTATAGGCGATCGTTCGATGTTGCGCCTAGCTACAAAAATGCGAAAGATAAGCAACAATCGCCTTCCACAGTGGAATGTGGCCATGCCAACAGGTACAAAAACTACGTTGCAACCTTCAACATCTGCTTCGAATCGCACTACTTCTGACAACCCCAAAGTAGTCTACTTCCCCTCTTGCATCAATCGTACGATGGGAAAATCCAAGGACTACGATAAAAGGGAATTAGATCTAAAAGATTTAATTGTCTTATTACTTGAACGCGCAGGTTATGAAGTTATTTATCCAGCTGCGATCAACAACTTGTGTTGTGGTATGCCTTTTAGTAGCAAAGGCTATCAGGAGGAAGGACTACAAAAATCTTCTGCTCTTGAAGCAGCCTTACTTATTGCCTCAGAGCAAGGAAAACACCCTATTTTATTTGATATGAGTCCTTGTTTTTACACCTTTCAAAGTCACCATACCTCAACGGATTTCACTTGCTATGACCCCATTGAATTTATCATGGACGTCGTATTTCCTCTTCTACCCATTATCCAACCAAGGGAAGAAGTGACCATTTTTCCCGTTTGTTCGGTTAAAAAACTAGGTTTAGAAGATAAATTAATGGAGATAGCGAAACGCTGTGCCCATAAAGTACATTATATTGATAGCAATTGTTGTGGTTTTGCTGGAGATCGCGGTTTTACTTTTCCTGAATTAAATAAACACGGAACGCGAAATCTTCAACAGCAACTCTCAACCCATTCGCCTAATTGCTCTGATGGTTTTTCCACCAGTCGTACCTGCGAAATAGGGCTAACTGCTGCTAGTGATCATTCCTTTAAATCTATTTTCTATTTAATAGAAGAGGTGACTAGATCCAATTAAATGTCACTGGAGTAAAATATAGAAGGCATCTAATGGTAATTAGATGCCTTCTATATTTTATCTTTATTTCTATTACAATTCAATATCGTATAGCTTCATTTTATTGTATAGCGTTTTTCTGTCAATTCCTAACAATTGCGCAGCCTTAGTCTTATTGAATTTCACTTTTTCCAATGCCGTTCGTATTGCTTGTTCTTCATTTTTAGACGAAAACAATTTCAAATCGCGTTCTTCTTCAGCTGAACTATCTGAAACAACGGGTTTCGGTGCAAACATTTCATCTGGCAAGACTTCTTTTTCAATAAAGTCGCCCTTGGTTAAAAGTACAGAACGCTTGATGATATTTTTCATTTCACGCAAGTTCCCTGGCCAATCATAGGTCAAGAAAATACATTCTACTTCGCTAGAAAACCCTTTTACCCTTTTTTCTAACTCCTGATTGGAATGTTTTAAAAAGTGTTTAGCAAAAGAAAGCACATCGCTTCCACGATCAGTCAATCTTGGAGCAACAATACCAAACTCATTCAGTCTGTGGTATAGGTCTTCCCTAAATTCTCCTTCTCGTACTGCTTTAGGCAAATCCTCATTGGTAGCGGCAATCACGCGAATATCCACATCAATCTCATTGCTACTACCCACAGGTTTTACTTTTCTTTCTTGAAGTGCACGCAACAATTGTATTTGTACTTCATAGGATAAATTTCCAACCTCATCTAAAAAGATTGTTCCACCATTTGCTGCTTCGAAATGTCCTATCTTATCTGTAACAGCTCCTGTAAAAGATCCCTTGATGTGTCCAAAAAACTCACTAGAAGCTAAATCCTTTGGAATAGCTCCACAATCAACTGCAATATAGGGTTTATTGCTTCTTTTACTCAAAAGGTGAATAGAATGAGCTATATTTTCTTTTCCTGTACCACTATCTCCAATAATCAATACGGACATATTAGTAGGAGCCACTAATTCGATATATTCTTGGAGTTGAAGCGACACTTTGCTTTCTCCTTTTACGTATTCTTCTATTTCTTCTTCCGATTGCACGAGACCAGCGGCAGAAGATGCTGGTTCTTTACGGGCCTTATCTTCTGTTTTCTGTTTCTTGTCCAAGGCTTGTTTGATTGTTAAAACAATCTCATCTGGATTAATCGGTTTAGCCACATAATCAAAAGCACCTAATTTCATCGCATTTACAGCAGTCTTAATTTCGGTATAACCCGTCATTAAAATCACTTGGGAAGTAATACATTTTGCTTTGATGTATTTTAATAGCTCGATTCCATCACTATCAGGAAGCCTAACATCTGTTAATACAATATCATAACATGTATCATCAATTGCTTTTTTTGCATCTTGGGAATTGAAAGCATTCATAACAACAAAACCTTTTTTGGTCAAAAAGGCTTTCAACATCTCACAAAATGGAACATCATCGTCTATAACAAGAACTTTATGACTCATATTTTATCCGTCTTTTTTTAAAGGGCTAAAGACAAATTTAATATAATTATTTTTGAGAAACTAACAAGTCATAAAACTTTAACCAATAACAGGGATTAGTTAACGGTTGACGGTTTACAGTTGGTTGGTGTTTTTGTAAGATGAGGTGATGAGAGGGTGCCGATAAAAACAGTAAAAGGGAGCCAAAGCTCCCTATTTACCTGAAGATTTCTCTTCTTCACCTTACTAACGATCTAACCTATTACCTCGTTTGGTAATAAAATTTTTTTAAAACAAACACTTAATTTTCTTTTTCTAGCAATTAAAGTTGACTGCTCAACTCATTTGTTTTTTTGTATAACACCTTACGCTATAGTATATAGAAAAAAGCGTGCCAAAAATTATTTTCTATTCAATAAATAAATAAAACCTTATTTATCAACAACTTGAATATGTTTTATTTTTTTTCATCTTTTGTGAAAGGTTACTATGCCACAACACAAAGTGGGTACATATTCCCCAAATATTAGAATGGATACCCAATTGCTAGGTTAAACATCAAATTGTCTTTTCTCCATTTTCCGCTGCCAAAATTAATATCTTTCACTACCCAACGTTCGCCTGGTTCGTTATAGGGCACACGTAAAGGAAAGGCAAAGTCAAAACGCACCACTAAAAAAGTAATATCAAATCGCAGACCTGCACCGGCTCCTAAGGCAATTTCTTTATAAAAATCACCCGAGAACTTCCCTCCTGGTCGATCTGAGACCTCATTTAAGTTCCAGATATTCCCTCCATCAAGGAATAGAGCTCCGTGAATAATACTCACTAATTTTTTGCGGTACTCGAAATTAAATTCAAACAACAAATCTCCTGATTGATCTGGAATAAACTTTGCATCAAATGAATTGGGATTAAAACTACCTGGTCCTAATGTTCTCGCTCGGAAAGCGCGCACACTGTTAGACCCTCCAACGTAAAACTGTTTGGTATACGGCAGATTCTTAGAATTGCCATAGGCGTAACCAATTCCTGCATGAATGCGACTCACAAATTGGGATGTTCTACTCAATTTCAAATAGTGCCTAAAATCGTGCTCTGTCTTGAAATACTGGCTAAATGGCACTCCTAAAATTGATTTTTCTTCTCCTTTATCTACATTGGCTCCCATGATTAACCCTGTAATATTACCTGAAAAATCAAGTCCTCCACGGTAGTAAAACGTATTCTTTTTAAACTGATTCATCGTATTGGTATACGTATAGGTATAGGTCGGCCCAAAGATCAGTTGCTTATCTAGCACCCGTTCCAACGAAGGATTACCCGCCGCAGTTTCCCGATACAAATCAGTGATATTTTGAGGGGTTACATAATTCACCTCCAATACGTTAAACTGATGTTCTTTTCTGACGTTTTCTTTCCATAGGTATCCCCAAGATCCCTTGAATGAAGTCAAGGAATACAGCTTACTTCGCTCTAAGTACTCTCCTCCTAAAGTTGCTCTTGTGCGGGGGATATAACCACTAGAAGAATGGAAATTCCAAGGTGCGATCAAACGCGGCCAGGTTAAACTCGTTTCCAATCCCGTTTTGTATACATTATAGCCCTTATTTTTAGATGACATCTGAAAATCAGCACCTCCATAGGCCGATACAGAAAATAACTCGGCTCCTTTGAAGAAATTCTTATGGCTCCAATTAACTTTTAACTCAGCTCCATTATAACTGGCTGAATTTGTTTTTCCCAACAACTCCAATCGAATCGACTTGGGGCTATCTGGTGTTAGAAAATAGTAAACATCCAATTTATTTTGAACAGAGTCCACTAATTCAAATTGGTTTTTCACATATTTAAAAACACCTAAATTCACGAGGCGATTGAGTGATAAATTGTGATCGTTTCGATTGTATAGTTCTCCTTCCTCTAAGTAAACCGTACGATCGTAAATACTGGGTTTAAATTTATTTTTAGGATCGATAATTTCAAAACCTTTATACGAGGTAGCGGTTTGTATATCGCGTTTACTATCCGTTTCAGCGAGTGAATAATCAGAAAAGATATAGACCTTATTAATGGTATAAGCCTTGGTAGCTAATACTGGCGTATCTTCTTTTACTTTTACAAATAGATTGACTTTGTGGTTTCCCACTGTACTATCTACCTGAACCAATAGATTATCAGGGCTAAAGTAAAAATACCCCTTATTTTTTACATAGTTATCAAAGCGAACACGTTCTTCTTTAATTTGATCGAGATTATAAGGATGATCTTTTCTCAGACGCGTCCATCGATTACCTGCATCATAAATAGCTTGTTGTAAAGGCGTAGAATCATTTAAAAAGGTTACATCATTAATAGTAAACTGCACCCCAGGATGAACGGTATATTTTGCTCCTATTTTCTTTACTCCTTCTTGTATGCTATCATAGTCAACCTGTACATTAAAGTAACCGTTATTTTCCATTCGATTGACTAAAATGGCTTGGTTGTGCTCCATATCCACTTGGCTAAAGAGTACAGGAGGTTGTCCCATGGAGTTGCGAAACCAACGTCTAACTTTATTTGTTTTGGCAGGATCACCACCTAAGTTGTAAAAAAACAATTTGGGTCTAAACCCTAAAAATGAAGCATTGGGTTCAGGACGCAACAGAGATTCTAGCGATTCTTCTAGCTCTTTTTTCTTGGCCTTATTCACTTCATTTCCGTCAATATCAACGACTCCTTTGGTATAGAGAGCCTCTCCATCTTCTATATACTTTGTGGAACTACACGAGCTTATAAAGAATCCTGCAATTCCAGTTAAGGTAAATAGTAGAACGTTACTCTTCTTTTTTAGCTTCATCTCTTAGTTGTTTTTTCAATTGTCTTTTGTCTTTCGAGCGTTCAAATAGCTCTTTAAAATGCTCGTAACTCATTGTAATAATAAACCCTACACCTGTTTCGACCACTTGCCCTTGTAGCGCCACTTCATATTGATTTTTGCGGTAGACACGCAACAAATAGCGTCCATCTTTCGATAAAGCATATTCTAACTCTATATCTCCTGCGATATTTGTTGCTTGTTCATTCTGTCTTTGATTACCTTCTACTTCAAAACTACTTCCTACTGTTACTTTCAAGCGATCTGAAAACAAACGCTTGGAAACTGCAATATTTAAATCTGTTCTATTTTCTCTCGTTCCCGATGAAAAATCTTCGGTTGATTCTAGATTAAAGTTCAATTCCACCCCTTGAATCAAGTTCGTAGCGAGATTATTCAATTGATCTGACAAGAGGCGATTTACACTTTGACGTGCCATTGTTCCGGCACTTAAACCTCCCATGCTACTCTCAAAAGGATTATCTCCAATAAAGTGATTCAATAAAAGTAACGCAAACACTTGTTTATTTAATTCTGATTCATTGGCTTTAATTTGTTCTAATTTGGATTTCGTCAGTGAAATCACATCCCCTGACGCGCTTGTTATTCCTTCTTTCAATCGAATATCAAACGAAATCTCTGGTTTGAGCAACTCGCCTTTCATCATCAGCAAAGCTTGAAATGGCAACTGTTGTTTGTATTTATTTTGTTCGGTCGGAGTCATTCCTGACAGTTGATTTTGAAGCAAGTCAATCGGTGCTGTTTTCGTCTCATAAATTGCTGTTAAGTTGAGAATTGCATCGGTTGGATCTCCTGCAAAGGTGATTGAACTTCCTTTTTCGACCAAAAATTTACGTTTAATGAAATTAAAAGACAGGTCATAGGAGCCCTCTGAAAACTCGTATCGTCCTGTTAACGAAACTTTGCCCGAAGGATCAATTCCTCCAACAATATCTCCTTCTCCTTTGAGTACAATTTTATCACCACTACTCTTATCCATGATCATAGCAAAGGTAGCTTCCTTATCCACGATAATGGATACAGAGACATCCATTCCTTTTAGCGCAGATTGATTAAAATCGTCTTGATATTTAAGTAATTCCGCTTGTCGCAAACTCGCTTCATCAATAAACTCTACAATTCCTTCTCGATCAGCAATAGAAGGATCCTCTTGTGGCATGACCATCGTAAAATCTGTCTTCTTACCTACTTTTATTTGGCCTGAAACTTTGGGTGTATTGAGATCTCCGCGGATTTTAAGGTCAGAATCAAAAATCAAGGTACCATAATACATATCATTGTCCTTAGCTGTTGAGCTAACCGCTTTAAAATCGACTGCTTTTATATCGAGGTTAAATTTAAAATCAGTATAGGTTTGGGTTAAAATTTGTCCATCAATAACCAATAAGTTGCCCTCTGAATCGGTAATACTAAACGTATTCAGTTCAATTCCACGGGAAGTAAACGCTATTTTCTCATTGATATCTTTAAAATCGGCATTGATGGGATTCACGTGAAAACCAATTTGATTAAAGTCGATTGCTCCCAAAATAGACGGTTTATCATACGTTCCTCCAATGGCAATTTGTCCCGAAAGGTAGCCTTGGGCATCGCTGAGGTTCCCCATACTAAAATGCTCTACGGCTTGTAATTGGAATTTATCTAAGGCCAATTTTAAATCTAAGGTTTGTTGATCCACATCGGTGGTTCCAAACAATCGGATTTTATTTTCTTTCCCTTCTAAAACGATATTTGCTCCATATTTGCTCAAGGACTGATTCGCCACACCAATATGAAGATTTCCTAAGCCAATTTCATAAACGGCTAAATCTGCGATATCTATATTGGATACGAAGCGAAAATCGGTCGTTAAATCTTTTAAATGAACCTCTCCGTTAATCGTACCGGCAGCCAATAACTTATCTTTTTGAATCATTTTAGTTATGGTTTCAATACTAAAATCTTCAAACTTCACGGACAGTGGACTATTCATTTTTTCTTCATCAGAAGCCAAGCGAATCAAGCTACCTTGATAACTCAGTTCAAAATCTTTAGCAAAGAACCCCTTATCGCTGAGTACAATGCGATTATCTGGATGGACAATCCACGGTTCATAATCTAAAATAAATCCATTTTCTTTTAACTGAATACGCTGTTGTTCAATACCGGCTAACAGCTCAGCACCAACTAAATAACTAATTTGTTCTTGGCTATCGAGTAGCTTAAAGTTAAGGTCAATTTTATTGTCCTTGGCAAAGCCGTCCAGCACCATGCGTCGAATTCCAAAAGACGCATTCGAAATACGCTGAACGGCCAATTTGTAAGACAAAGCTGAAGATGCATTGGGTTTAACATCTAGGGTGATGGAATCAATCATTAGATCCCCATATTGTATAGCTGGAATTTCTCCTTTTAACGTGAGGTAATCGTCTTTTTGTCTGTACGTACCTCCAAAAACAATAGGTTGAATTTCCTTTAGATCAGGGACAATTTTTTGAAAAATAGGATCGTTCTTAATGCGCAATTGATACGTAAAATAGTTTTGTTTTTCGGATGCTACTACTTCTTTTTCAGTTGGCCCCGATTGCTGCTCTACTTTATTCGTCATTTTATTTACAGTCTCCTCCGCACTTACACTGTAGTATTTTTGAATCGTCTGAGTCAGGGCATTGCCTAATTCTGTTAAGAGATAATCCCCCTCCATTTCGAAATCTAGAACTTGAGAATGGAGATTCATCTTGCGATAAGAAGGAGACGCTTGTGCGGTAAATTCAATGGGTTGTAAAGCAAAAGATCGACTTAATGCATTGAAACTCAAATCTCGAATCGTTGCTGTTCCAACAAGACTATCTGGGAGTATATTAGGCATTGCCACTTCTATTTTCCCTTTGAGGATAGCGGGTTCATCATTTAGGTGTAATTGATGTAAATCAATTTGTTTCAGGTCAGCAAGTAACTGTAAACTAAGTGCTTTATCCGTCCATGTTCCGGAAGCATCTAAATTAAAATTCAAATTAGGATCGTCATTTTGCGTTTGTACTTCATAGTGTCCATCTGCTAAATGACCTTCCAATTGAATATCTTTATACGTATAGCCATTGAAAACCGCTTTTTCAAGCTTAATGGATGCATTAGCCTGCGCATGTAAAGGTTCAAATCCCATTCCATCAATTTTAGCTTGTAAACTTAGGCTTCCGATGGAGTCATTTTTAATGATTCGCCCTACATTCAGCTGATCAACGGTTAGATTCCCCCAGTACTTTTCTTTGTTTTTTATACGTTGGTTAAATCCTCCATCAAAATCAATCGATCCTGAGCTTGTTTTCAAGTGGAAAGTACTTGCAATATCCTGCTGTGTTCCCTTTGCTTTTCCCACAAAGCGGATTAAAGAGGGAATTTCAATATTGTTAGGCAATACATTGGGTGGCGCCAAGGTATAAATATCTTTAGCTGTGGTTTGAAAATCTTTGATAGCAACATCGATATAGGCTTTTTCAACTTCAGGTAAATTTCGAATTTTCCCCTCAGCATTGATAAATGTTGAACCCAATACGTTCACATACATTTTTTCAATCGATAAATCACTAACTAATCCTTTGGCGATGAGTTCAATCTCAATTTTTTCTTGGTTTAGCTTTGTTAACCCATTGGCTTTGAAAAAGTCAGGCATGAGAAGATAAGCATCTTTCAATCCCAAGTGAGAATTGGAAATCACAACATCTGCAGAGAGTTGTCCCAATTCGTCTGTTAACTTAGCTAAGCTTTTGTAATTTAATACTGTTGTCGTATGGAATTGGGTATTTGGCGTTTCTATACTCAGATTTTTTACAAAGGAAGCCTGCTGGCCATATTGAAAGTACGCTTTGATGTTATTTAGGGTAAATCCACTTTGTTCCTTAAAGGCAAACTGCTGCAAATTTCCATTTAATCCAGCATCTGTGTACTGAAAGTCTTTCAAACTAAAATTTAAGTCTTCAATAGCCAAGTGATTGGTATCTAATCCCTCTAGAAGTTTCTTTTGGTTATTATCATCATACTTCGCATTAAAATCTTTGATCGCAAAGTTGCGAACCGCTAGATTCCACCCCAAGCTTGTTTGCTCTGTTGTCGTTAAACTATTGGGATTTACAACAGCAGCTGATTGGGATTGTGTTAGTTGCGGACGCGGTAAGAAGGTAACTTCAGCCTTGGTTTTATTTACTACAATATCCTCAATATCAATCTGTTGTTTTTCAATATCTAATTTATTCAACGACAATTTAAAATCGTTCAAGTCCAACATAGCTTGGATATAATCTTCAGCACTTTGATAGTCCAAATGCGTTTGTGTCAATTCCAATACACCAATACTCAAATCAATAGGCTGACTCTTTGTATCCGTTTTTTCGACAGACTTTTCTTCTGCTACTTCTAAGTGCTCTCCTGCTGGTTTTGCCTTATGGTATACAAGATTGATACCATCTGATGAAATTTTAGGAAGAGCGAAACGCATCTGCTCTAAATCAAAATCTTTAAAACGCGTGACAAATTGATTGAGTTTAAAATTGACATGATGCCCATCGTAAGCGTCATCAAAGGTAACGGCTATATTACTTAAATTAAGCTGCCCTACTGAAACAGCCATCGAAGAAGGTGTATCTTCTTTTTCTTCTTCTGATGCAAAGGCTTCTACAATATAATCAAAATTAAAACGCTGTAAGCTATCGCGTTTTACTGTTGCTTTTAGTCCATCTAAATCAACAGCACCAACATTAATTTTATTATTCAACAATCCAAATAATCCAATATCAACCCCTAAATGTTTCACATAAACCAAGGTGTCTTTTTCTTGGGACTCCAAATAAAGTCCTTTTACGACAATTTTCTTTGGAAATGAGATTGCAATCTTATCCAACTTTACAGGAGTTCCGATCTTCTGTTCCACAAAGGATATTGCCTTATCCTTTAGGGTATTCTGAATCGAAGGTATCTGCACCAATACAATTAAAAGTATCAGCAAAACAAGGATTGAAAACACAATCCAACCCACTATCTTACCTATTCTAATAAGGAGTTTCTTCAAAGTCTTTTATTTTTAATCAAAAATAGCAAAAACATACCGTATGTAAGGGTGTGAATAACTAATTTTTCACAAATATTCTTGTTTTGAGCCCCAATTATAGAGAAAAAAACAAAAGGTTGGCTAGTTTGTCCACCTAGTAATAAAGCTTCCTCTTTTATGCTCTTTTTACGCTTCGTCTACTCCCCTTTCACTCTCTTCCTTTTCTACAATACAAGACTTTTTTCTCCTTATTTCTGTCTTTGTATTTTTTTTTTCGCTAAAAATGGCTCAAAAAAACGAAGGTTAAACGCCAAAAAAAAGTTAAAGTATGTTCTTTTTCTGGTCTTTCTTTTTAGTAGAAAAACTTCTAAAATTCCCAGTATTGATCAAGGATTAAATGAAGTATTTTATTTAAAAACCTCCATTCATTTTTAAATAAAAAGAAACTAATTATAAACTTTAACGTTTTTACGTTAAAAATAAAAATTTTTTTAGTAATTTTACAATAACAAAAACAACACTTAAATTTTAAATTAATCAAAGCCCCTTACAAAAATTGATTGTCGTTCTTAAAAAGTAGCCGAAATGAAAAAATTATTTTTCAATCAAGAAGGAATTGAGCAAAAGCAACAAAACATGACTCAACTTCCTGCTCAACAATTGCAAGAGGAGCTATTAATTATGCTTTATGATACAAAAAATTGGGTTATTAGTAACTTCATTTTATCAAAGCATCAATTAGAAAAATTAGAAAATGCACCCGAAGCATTTCTAAGAAATTTTAAACTTACAACGATGAATATCGTTTGTAATTAAGCTAATTGCAAATTATTAATTGATACGAAAACAAAAAAAAATCCAGCTCAACAAAGCTGGATTTTTCTTTTGTATTACTTTTTATTTTGGGCTAAATACGTTCTAAAATAACCGCATTCATTTATAACCTCTTGGTAGTATTTGGTATCACTATATAAGGTTGCTAATTCTTGGAACCCCTTCCATTTTTTAAACATAGGATCATCCCAGCCTGCTCCCCAATAATAATCTTTATTTTGATACTCTTTCGCATAGAATTCATTGCGTTCTATTTTGGCTTCAAAATAAGCGATTTTGGCTTTTTGTTCTTTTGTTGTTGCCGCTTTTTTCGCTATTGCATAGTACTTCTTCGCTTGGCTCATATTCAGTAAATACTTGCGTTCAGCTGGAGAAATGGAATTGCCGTATTCATTGACTAAAGCATTGTAATAAAAAACACGGGCATTTCCATAATAGGTTCCGTTATAAAAGGCATTTCCCACTAATAATGCATTGTTGAATACATCATCTCCTTTTGCAATTTTATCCTGCATTTCTTTAATCTTGAGCAAGAAGTCTATTTTTGTGTATTTCACTGCCTGTTTGGCCCTGTGATCACAATCATTACAATCTTGTATCTTACCGTTAAATGGATTTCCTAACAATACCGTATTTTTATACGTTTTTTCATAGGTTTCTCCATCATAAGAAGAAGTGGTACGTATAGGTTCTGCCTTATTCATTTCAACAATCGCCTCGTCAATTTTATCAAGATAGAACAAGTTAATGGCTCTTCTTTCGTAAATATCACTTAAATTATACTCGTATTTATCGACCATCAACTGTTCCAAACTGGTTTTATTCTTGCTCAACAAGAATTTCTCCATGTTCACCGTATGGTCTACTTTACCATAGAAGTCTAAGTTTGAATATACAATTTCACTCATGACACTATTACCTTGTTCTTGGTAGATGGCAGCCAAATATTGACGTATCCAATGGAGGGCGTACTCATAGCGAAATGGATCTTCCCAATTCGAATTTGGCATAATATCGTTATAGATCCACTGCATGTCTGCTAAAATAGCTTGTTCAGCTTTGGCATCTATTTTCTTAATTTGAGACACTTGATTGATTAATCCAAATAAGCGAATTTGATTGTCTACTAATTTATTGCCTTTTCCTTCTTTTTTTGCTTGCGCAAAGGCGACATCTGCTTCCTTATATTGCCCTTGAAAAATAGCTAAATAACCACTAGCCATATGCCATAAGGCTGGATTATCTACTTTGCCTTCTTGTGTTGTTTTCTTCACCCAGTCTAAACCTGGTTGATCGATTTTTTTCTTTAAACTCTCAAAATAAACTTTACTCGATTGGAATGATTCTTCTCTAAACTTCAAAACAGAAGCTTCTTGTTCATTAACCCATCGCGTAAGCAAGAAATTGGCATGAGGACTTTTACTATCTACAGCAACGACCTCTTTTAATGCTTCCATTGCATTGCTATAATACCCTTGCATCGCCCAAAAAGCGGCTTGTACTTCTTTTGTTGGAATCGTTGAAACCACCGTTTTTACGCGTTGGGTTTCCATGGGTTTATAGTTGTATAACGCTACTTGACGCAAAGCAGGACTTCCGTTAAAAACCTCAGCATACAAGGCATTAGAACGATCGTAATCTCCCTCTTGGTAGTAAGCACCTGCTACATAGCTCAATCCTCTATAATACAGCGTATTTTTGGGTTGTTTTGCTGCTGTTTGCTCAAAAAACGTAACGACACTTGAGCGATTCGTCGAATAGAATTTCGCTTTCATCACCTGAAACCACATTCTGTTGGTGTAGAATACATCTTTGCTTTTGAGGCTTTTATATTCTTTTTCCACCTTATCTGCCTGATGCTCATTCATCACGTTAGCCACATACGATTCGTAGTCCCAATAACTGTAGCTGTCATTTGAATAGGCTTCAATTTCTTTGGCTTGATATAAAAAGGTAACAAAGTTTTTTACTCTTTCATCTTTTAGATTCCATCCTTTTACTTGTTTCCTATTTAAGTTCGCGTATAATTGATCGATCTCACTTGCGTGCTCAGTACTTGCTAATACATAATTTTTAATGTCCTCTCGGTCTATTTTACCTTGTAAATAGGCCGTCCATTCTTCGACGATATCTTCGTTAAACATCGAGGCATTATCCATATACCCTCCATTGTAAAAACGATCATAAGGAGCAAAAAATAGAGGTTTGTAAGACTCATCGGCAAAAGCCTCGGGAGTAAAATTAGAAATACTCGAATAGCTCCACCAGCCATCTGCACATCCATAGGTGTAAACGCCTGATCCTAAAATCAAGGACAAACTACCTACAACGTACCATTTCTTTAAAGATTTCTTGATCATAGTAATTGATATTTTTTGAATTCAAATCGTATAGTATTATTTCATTGGGGCAGGTTCCACTGGCTTGATATAAGTCGGTGATCATTTCTTTTAGCTGTTCGGCTGAAACACTCTCTACTTTTAAGTGATCTCCTTTTTGAAAGACAAAACCAAACATACTAGCTTCTCGTTTGACAACAAACTGACTGCCACTTTGTTGTGCTAATGCTTCTTGTTCTTTTAAATCCGATACACGCAAACGGCTAACCAATCGAATAACTTGATCGTTTCTACTGTGAACAACCCAAGAATAAATAGGCAAAGCATAATCCAAGTGCAACGGATAATCCTTTAATCCACTATGATACTTTTGTGCGATCGTGCGATCGTAAATAGAATTCAGAGAATCACTGGCAATACGCCCCATATTGTAATGCATCAACACCCCACGATCTACAGGAGGCACCCCCGTTTTGGCTGCATATTTCACCTGATGCAAACGGATGGTTGCTGAAATTTTCATGTCTGTTTCTTTGCGCAATTGCTCCAATAGCGAAAAAAAGCGATCCTTACTCGTCAAGGACCAATCGCAATCGATTTGAATCTCTTGGCAATCGATATTGTTATGTTCATTGATTTGAAGCACAAAATCGACCACTTGATTTGCCAGTTTTTTAACATCTAATTTATCGGAGAGAACCACTTCATTCTTGATGTAAATAACGGGAACCACTTCTAGTTGAGGTACGGTATCTTTAAATACAATTGGTGAAATGGGAACCGCTGTTCCGTTTTTTAGTCCCACATCAAAATAGCGTATGTACAACTTATTCACGGCTAAATTTTGCAGGGTTTCCCGTTCAACTTGATCCAAGAGGAAACTCGTTTTCCAATAGTAAAAAGAAAGTTTGGGATTTGTCTTCGTTGACGTATTCACACAGGATATCACAAGCATGAGTAGTATTCCCAATAGTATTTTTTTCATAGCATTTTCACAGCGTTTCACCCCATTGAAACAGGATGATTTTCTAAGTACAAATGTACAGTTTAGCCTGTATTTTCAATTCATTTATCTCGATTTAATTTCAAGCGTATGGTGTTTTTTTAATACGATAGTGAGCGTTGTAAAAACGCCTTTCTCAACTGATGGTACTTCTTCTCAAAAACAAATAAGATTGGATCTTTCACGGTCTACGTACAACAATAAGTACATAAAAAAAGAGAAGATCTTTTGTGATCCTCTCTTTTCTATGCTTTAATTAATACGTTCATTCGTCAAATCGAATCCCCAGTCTTTCCCTTTCAAGACAGCTGGAACTCCTTTTACCATCCAAACAGGCGCTTGTGCCTCTTTTAGATAGTAATCAAAGAATTGTTGTTGGCGAATCTGAATGTCTTTTCTATTTTGACGTTTCATCAAATTGTGTTCATCACCGTTGTAGTTTAACATCCATACGGGTTTATCTAATCGACGCATCGCCATAAACATTTCAATTCCCTGATACCAAGGCACTGCTCCATCATTGTCATTGTGCATAATCACCAGTGGCGTTGTAATGGCTGGTACTTGAAATAACGGTGAGTTTTCGATGTATAAATCATAGCCGTCCCACAGTGTTTTTCCGATTCTACTTTGCGTTTTTTCATACTGAAATTGACGACTCATTCCTGTTCCCCAGCGAATTCCACCATAGGCAGACGTCATATTAGCTACTGGTGCTCCTGCCCATGCTGCTGCATATTTATCTGTTACCGTAATCAAATATGTTACTTGATATCCTCCCCAACTTTGGCCTTGAATTCCAATTTTATCTCCATTTACCCAGTGGTTTTCTTTTAAGAAATCTACACCTGAATTAATATACTCTTCTGCTGCTTTTCCTGGGAATCCATCAGTATAGCTAATATCGGGAGTAAAGACCAAATATCCATTACTGACAAAATACGGAATATTTAAACGAGAAGGTGTAGGTGCTGGTGCTTCATATCGATGCAGATTGTCTGATAATTTCTCATAGAAATACACTATCATAGGATATTGTTTTGTCGGATCAAAGTCTTCTGGTTTGAATAAAACACCTGTGGCCTCATAGCCCTTTGGCGTTGTCCAATACACCAGCTCATTGGTTCCCCAATTGTATTCCTGTTGCTGTGGATTTAAATTAGTCACTCGTGCCATTTGATCTAACTTCTCTCCAATATACAAATCATTTGATTGGGTAAAGTTCCCTTTTGTTAAAGCATAAACAGGGGCGTCTTTTGCTTTAGTTAGCGAAGCAAAACCGCTGTACTTTTCAAGTATAATTTTAGCTGGGTCTTGCTGTTTTGCCAAATTAATCGAAAAGTAACCTCCCTCTTTCGTCCCTTCATGAAAGGCTGTAGCTAAGGTATACGATTTCTTATGGAACGATTTCTTTTCCTTGTCCAATTGGATCAAATCAAACTTTATATTGTGTTTGCGTCCATATCCATTGGTAATCATACGCGGTGCTTTATTTTCCTTGAGATAAAACTCCCAAATATCATAACGATCCCCAATATACACAGAGGCATCATCATCGCTCCAACCTTTGATACCATATGCATTAGGTAAATCAGGCATATCAAATTCTTCTTCAGCAAAAGAAACAGTCAGTCCGTTATTCAACTGTTTTGTACGTCCTGTCTTCACCTCATAACTATACCAATTCGCTTCTTTACTGTTATAATACACAACAGCGCTTCCTTTAGGTGAGATGGTTGCTCTTCCAGGTAAATCTTCTACAACTACTTTCTTTGCTCCAGTGCGAACATCCACAAGAAAATAGGACATTACTCCAGAAATATCCCATTGTCTCTCCACACGTCTCCCATAATCTGAAGCCTGGAATACATTCGTTGATTCTCCTTCATCTACCATCAACGTATAATTCGCTGTTTCATCTGCCAAGGCAATAAGCTGAGTTGTATTCGCTAGATCTATCGTAGCAAGATAGGATCGCTTTAACTCTTTGTCCAAATTGACCAATTGTTGAGGTTGTAAATAGTCTTCTTTATAATGCCAAATATCAACAATGGCATGATCATCAGCAACTAACGTTGTATCTTTTGGAATGGGTTTAGGCGCAATACCAAAGTATAAACGCTTTCCATTTTTACTAAATTGAGGGGTATAATTTTCAGAAACAACCCAATCGTTAGGCATTCCTTTTTTTGTATTAGAGATCAATGCTTTGGCCTGATTCGGTAATATAGCATGGTATAAAGTATACGACTTCACCAGTGCTTTTTCTTCATCTTCCGTATAGGTAAAAACGAGCTGTTTACCTTCTTTATCAAAACTAAACTGGGTGAACTTCCCTTCTCCTGCTGCTACTTGAGTTGTCTTGCCTGTTTTTAGGTGTAAAGCATAAACGCCATAGGATTCTTTTTCGCTTGTGGCAGGAGCTTCTTCTTTCGCTTCCGTTTTGATCTCAACTGTCTTTTTATCTAGCTGCTCCTCTTCTTTTTGTTCGTCCTCTTTTTTAGTAGGTGTGGGATTCGCTACTACATAAACCAAATAATTCCCCTTTTCATCAAAATAGTAAGCTGATACATTGGCTATACGCTCTTCCACCGTTGTTTCTAGGTTGCGTACCACGAGTACAAGGGGTTGATTTTTATCGTCTTTTTTTGCTGCTTTTGCCTTTTTTTGCTGGATTGTATCCGTTTCTTTCTCCAAGAGATAAGCCAATGTCGTTCCGCCTTTTTCAGCTACTTTGAACGATTTTACCTGAGGTAGTTTTATCAGCGATTGATTGCTTAGATTAAATATTCCCAGCGAATCTTTAGCCAGTTCGCTTTCCTTCTTTTTTTTGTTTTTTACTGCTTTTGTATCCTGATAAAAGGGTTTGATAGCAAAAACAAGGTACTTCGAATCTGCTGTAAAGACAGCATTTTCACCCCGTTCAAATGATCTTTTTTGCTTATTTTTAAGCAACTCTACTCCTAGTTGCTTGTCTCCTTCTTGTGGAGAAATTTGATAAAAAATAGCTGTTCCATCATTGGAAAATTGCTTTTGGGTGATGCTTTCCCAACCATCATACACGCTGTGGTCTAAGGGTTTCTTTTGTCCATATCCAAAAGTTGTTGTTAGTAGAATAAAACTAAAACCTATAAAATATAATCGATTCATTCGGATCATTTTAGGAGGTGAATATTAATTATTATATATTTTGTAGCAAGGTACAAGATATTTCTTTATACATACTATAACAAACCTATTAACACCTCCCCGCTAAGGAGAATAGGCTAATTTCAATGATACCTAATAATTTAACGCTTTTTACCGTGGGAGTATCAGATGGACCGAAATGATTACTACAAAAAAAGGATAACCATTCTCAGGTCATCCTCTCTGTATTGTTTGATTTTTTACATTTACTCCTGTAATTCTCGAATAAAAACTTCTACATCGGTATCGAAAGTAGGTTCTTGGATCAAGGTTAGGGCTAAAGTGGTCATTTTTTTAAAGTGTACTTTGGTATAGCTACGTCCAAAACTCATCTTACAGAAGTCACCAACAATGCCAAATACACCATTAATTTCCGCTTCCGTCACTTCTTTCTTATCTGCATAACGTCCTCTGAGTACAGCTGCACCAACAAAAGCGCCAATTTTCACCACCAAATCTGTATTTAAGACTCCTTTTTTATCTGCTAAATACAATAATTCATCAAGGTTGTGATGAATCAATGTCTTTATATCCATAATCTTCATTCTTAGTTAAAGTACAAAGTTATAAAACAATTGACGAAATTCCTTGAAATAAAAAAGCTTCTATTAAAAATAGAAGCTTTATCTCTTTTTGATTCGGATTACATCTTTTTAAAGTACAAGTAAACCTTCTCATCTTTTAATCTTTGGTAATCAGACAAACGATCTTCCACGCGAAGATACCCTGCTTGGAAACCGATTTCTATATTTCCATCATAATGTGCTGGTTTTCGTCTTCTCTCATACTTAATTTCAGGATCTTCATCAGGTCCCTTATCTATAACTATCTTATGTAGATAATCATCTGTAACTAAAACTTTTAAATCTCCAGGAGCTTCTAACGCCATATTTCTAACGATTCTTGGAAACTCAAAAATACTTCCACACTCTCTTTTATTGTCGTTTACTTTCATTCCGAAATTGTTGTACGACAACGAATCTAAGACAGCTCCTGTACGGTGTGCTACTAAGTAATCTTTTTTCTTGCATTCGTTTGATTCGAGCACCAACCCTACTTTTCGATCTCCAATTTTATTTCCTACATAGGCATACTTTCCTTCTGCTAATTCATCTAAGCTAGTTAATTCGGTATACGGTTGAGAAAAAATAGGGTCTTCAGAAGAAGAAGAAGAGCTATCATCACTAGAACAAGCAACTATTGCCAAAGCGCCAAATAACAGAGCTAGTATTTTTTTCATTTTGTGTTTGTTTTTATAAATTACAAAAAACAAATATATTGTTTTTTGTTTCACGATAAATAAAAAAGAGTCTAAATAGACATTTAGACTCTTTTTTTAACATATATATTTCTTAAAATACTTATACGTGTAAAGCGCGATTATCTGTAGCAGCTAACGCAGCTTCTTTGATTGCTTCTGCAAAGGTTGGGTGTGCATGCGACATTCTTGAAATATCTTCTGCTGACGCTCTGAATTCCATAGCCGTAACAGCTTCTGCAATTAAATCAGCTGCACGAGCTCCTACCATGTGGATTCCCAATACTTCATCTGTATTTTGGTCAGCGATAATTTTCACTAAACCATCTAGGTCACCACTTGCACGAGAACGTCCTAAAGCTCTGAATGGGAAGCTACCAACTTTGTAAGCCACTCCTTCAGCTTTCAATTGCTCTTCTGTTTTTCCTACAGCTGCAACTTCTGGCCAAGTATACACTACTCCTGGGATCAGGTTGTAATTGATGTGTGGTCTTTGTCCTGCTAAGTATTCTGCTACTAAAACTCCTTCTTCTTCCGCTTTGTGTGCTAGCATCGCTCCGCGAACTACGTCACCAATAGCATAAATATTAGCAGCCGTTGTTTGTAAGTGATCATTCACTTCAATTTGTCCTCTTTCAGTCACTTTCACTCCAGCTTTATCTGCTTGTAATCCGTCTGTATAAGGACGACGACCTACAGCTACTAAAGTATAGTCTCCTTCTAAGGTAACGATTGCTCCTTTTTTATCTTCAGCAGAAACTTTTACAACATCACCTTCGCGTACAACACCTTGTACTTTGTGTGACGTATAGAATTTCATGCCTTGTTTCTTTAATACTTTTGTCAATTCTTTAGAAACTGCACCATCCATAGTTGGAAGGATGCGATCAGCAAACTCAACGACAGAAACTTGTGCTCCTAATCTCAAGTATACTTGACCTAATTCTAATCCGATTACTCCACCACCAATGATAATTAAGTGTTTTGGTACTTCTGGAAGCTTCAATGCTTCAGTAGAAGTAATAATACGCTCTTTATCCAATTGGATGAATGGCAACGTTGATGGTTTAGAACCTGTAGCAATAATGCTGTATTTTGCTTCCAATTGTTCTACTGAACCATCGTTTTTTGTCACATTGATTGTAGTTGCATTTTCAAATGATCCAACTCCTTCGAATACTGTAATTTTATTCTTGTCCATTAAGAATTTTACTCCTGAACACGTTTGATCTACAACGGCTTGTTTGCGTTCAATCATCTTAGCTAAATCCACTTTTACATCACCAGGGATTTCGATACCGTGCTCTGCAAAGTGTTTCACCTCCTCAAGCATATGAGACGATGCCAATAATGCTTTCGATGGAATACAACCTACGTTTAAGCAAGTTCCTCCCAATGTTGCATATTTTTCTACGATTGCAGTTTTAAAACCTAATTGGGCGCAACGGATTGCAGCTACATATCCACCAGGCCCTGAACCAATTACAACTACGTCAAATGAATTCATATTTTTTTTAACTTTTTGATGTTTATAAACGATGTACAAATGTACGCTTTTCTAAAGTAACTCTTTACACGATTTCGTGTTGATTTTGTGCCAAAAAGGCGATTTTATGTTAACAAATAACTTTTAAACTCTTTTGGATGACTTCGATTGTAAAATGATTGGTATCATATTCATAATATTCCCCATCAATCTGAACGCCATTTTTAGGACTATTGACAATTTCAACCTCAATTTTAGCCGTTTGAACATAATCAGTACGTCTAAATTTTTCTGTTTTTTTTAGTAGGACATATAGTCCAAAAGTCAATTGTTTTAAAAGTCCAATTTTTGGTACCATTAAATAATCCAATAACCCATCAGTCAGACTGGCTTGCGGAGTCAAACTCATATTGTATCCCATTTCGTTTGAATTGGAAATAAACAACAACAAGGGATTTACTTCTTTTGTTTTTCCATTATACGTTACACGCATTTGTTTGGCTTTGTATTGTTGAGCCGAATTCAATGCCGCACGAATATAGGCCCCTAATTTTCGCTTGCCTGACTTTTCGTACTGTTCAATAATCGTTGCGTCAATTCCGAATCCCATATTACTAAAAAAGTAGGCTCCATTTAACGCTCCAACATCCATGGCCATCACCTTTTGTTTTCGAATCAACTCCAAGGCTTTCTCAATATCTTTAGGAATAGCTAAGTTTGAGGCCAATCCATTTCCAGATCCCACAGGTACTACACCAAAAAGCACTGATTTTCCGACTAATTCTGTTGCAACTTCGTGAATGGTTCCATCTCCACCACAAGCCACAATAATTGCAGCTCCCTGGTCTAATGCGAGCTTAGTCAATGCAACCGCATGCCTTTTTCGCTGGGTTAAATGCACAACAACCTCGTACTCCGCTGCAGGAAAAAAAGTTTTGATATAAGGCTCAGTTAGGTTGTGTTTTCCCTTTCCTGAAATGGGATTAACGATAAAATGAATATGAGTCATATACTGACAATAAGGGGTTAAAGAATCGAATCCGGTTTGTATTTTACTGTAACAAAAAAGCCAACTAGCGTTGACTTTTTATACCGTTGGTCCTTCCCAAGTTGAAATTCCTCCAACTAGATTGAACGTATTTTCGAAACCCAACTGATTCATTAACATACAAGCTTGATGACTTCGTCCACCAGCTTTGCAATATACATAGTAGTTTTTCGATTTGTCCAGTTGTTCAACTGCATCTAAAAAACCTTGTCCTAAATAAATATCAATATTAATTGCTTGCGGTATGGCCAATTCCTCCACCTCTTCATCCGTGCGAACATCTAAAATAACAGCATTGTCATCTTGTTGGTATTGCTCCCACCATTGTTCTTGTGTTAAATCCATTTTTTTTACTTCTTAGAATAGCTTCAAAGATAAAGTTATTTTGTGTTTTATCTATTATTTCGAACTAAAAAAAGACATTTAGTAGGATTTATTGTTTTACTTTGTTTGATCAAACGCAAGAAGCAATTTATGTCATCACACCACATCGTTCGCGATGATCAAGAACCCGCTTTAATTATTGCTAATGGAGCGGCTTGTAGTCAAGAATTACTGGACCAATTACTAGAATGGTCTCCCTATATCGTTGTATTGGACGAAGCGATAGAACGCGTTCTCGCCTTATCTATTAAAGTAGATGTACTCATTGGAGATTTTGATCGAGATTTTGACCCTACCCCCTATGCAGCCAAGCAGTATCCTTTGGAGGTTGTACACGATCCCAATCAAGAAAATACAGATTTGGAAAAAGCACTTAATTTTTTACTTCAAAAGGGAATTAAAGCCGCCAATGTCGTATGGGCAACAGGTAAACGTGCGGATCATACCTTTACCAATATTACGACTTTAGTCAAATATCGCGATACAATGAAAATTGTCATCCTCGATGATTATTCTAAAATATTCAGATTACCCTCAACCTATACAAAATGGTATACCCAAAACACCATACTCTCATTAATTCCTGTGGGTAAAGCAGGTGGAATTACCACAACAAACTTAAACTATCCACTGCTGAACGAAGACTTAGAATTGGGCATACGCACCGGATCCAGCAATAGTGTTGCAACCGATGGTCTGGTAACCATTACCTATGAAACAGGTGATTTGTTGTTGATGGAATGCACGGATTGAACGGTCAACTAGGAGAAAACCGCAAAGAAATAACCATAAAAAAAGGACTGATTTTGCAATCAGTCCTTTTTATTATTCTATAATTTACTTCTTATTTTCCTAAGAAAATTTGGAAACCTAAAGATAATCCCAATCCGTTATGTGCAGTTGCACTTGCTTGATTTGATTTACTGTAGTTGTATCCAACAATTGCTTCTAAAGCAACGTTACGAGAGACAAAGTGAGAATAACCTGCATTAATATTAAATGCGAAAGAAGTATTACTTTCACCTGCAATTTCAGCACCTGAAATACCAACAGCTCCTTGTCCAAAGAAACGCCCTGTAGCGCTTGCTCCTTCTGGGAAGTAGTATCGTGCGAATGGCATAACTTTGTAACTCCAGATGTTATCACCGTCTTTTACTGTTTGGAATCCTGTTCCAATTTCTAGACCAATAGCAATTCCATCAGAGATAAAATAACCAGCTCTTGGCGTTACATTAATATTGAAGCTTTCTTCTTCAAAACTATACCCTGTAGATCCTAAAGCACCTCCTACAATCCAGTTTCCTTTTTTGATAGGGGTATCACCAACTTTCTCAGATAATTTTGGTGTTTCCACTAATTTATTACCTTTTTGTGCGTGTGCTACGGTCATACCTGCTAACAATAACGCTGTAATCAATGTAATCTTTTTCATCGTTTTTTGCTTTTTAATTATACCTATTTTTCTTAGCTGTCTGGATCATTGGCTTGATAAAAAATTTCGTTTTAATTCTACCAAGCTTTTATTCGTCGTGACCAGACCGTTAATTAAATATTTTCTAATTTCTTCTTGATCTGGATGGGTGATGTATTTATACCAATCATCCGCAAGGAGAACTTTTTTAATTTCAACAATGCGCTTTGCTGTATCTTTAGCATTTCTACGACAGGCATCGCTGTCCTTAAGACTAGCATAATGTGTAAAGGTCACTTCTTTTAATAAAAAATTAACACTTATGACATAGTTATTTTCTTTTTCATCATTGGGAAAAAAGCTAGACCAAGGGGCATAACCTACACTATATCCTTGGTTTACATTTTTATCCGCAATTAATTTCCATCGACAATTTGCCACTCTCCCCCAATGGTTTGCGTATCGAAAGATTCCTTCTTCGCTAAAAAAATAACTACTGCCTTTTTCACTTTTGTAATTGGGCTTTTTTTGAGCGATTGTGTCTAAAGGCACTTGAGTCCATTCACAATACGTATGCTTAAAAAAATTCGTCTTGTTGTATTTTTTCATCTAGACTGTTAATTCTTCTACTTGACTAACAACTGTGATTTCCTGCTTTAGCAATTCAACTTTGGCTTGTTCTAGACCCGCTTGAGAGATAGGCTTGGTTGCAAAATCTAAAAAATACGTTTTAAATCCTGCCTCTTTAGCATCTCTTGCTGTATAAAACACACAAAATTCAGCTGCTAATCCACAGACATATACTTCGGTTACTTGTTTATCTTTCAAATAACCCAGAAGACCTGTTGTGTTCACTTTATTGTTGTCATAGAATCCGCTATAGGAGTCTATGTGCTTATTCATGCCTTTTCGGAATATGGCAGCCACTTGGGTACTATTCCAAGCGTTGCTAAATGCAGCTCCTGCTGTACCTTGTACGCAGTGATCGGGCCATAACACCTGAGGGATTCCCTGTAATTCAATCACATCATATTGATTTTTTCCCTGATGCTGAGAGGCAAAACTCTGATGATCCAAAGGATGCCAATCTTGGGTTGCAACGATCAAATCAAAACGATCTTGTATTGCATTGATTACTGGGATAATTAAATCTCCATCTTGGACAGCTAAAGCGCCATGAGGCAAAAAATCAACTTGCAAATCAACAACCAATAAAGCCTTCATAAGTTACTTATTTTATTTGAATTTTTAAAGAAAAAAGAAAGAAAATCTTATTTTCTCTTATTTTTCGAATTCCTTTAGCGTTTTAACAATAATCGAAACACAAGCTAACAATTGTTCTTCTGTCATCACTAAAGGCGGTGCAAAGCGAATGATATTACCGTGTGTTGGTTTTGCCAATAATCCATTGTCTCTCAATTTCAAGCAAATATTCCAAGCGGTATCACTTTCTTCTGTATCATTAATTAGGATGGCATTTAATAGTCCTTTTCCGCGTACGAGTGTACAGATGTTACTTGTTTGAATATAGTTGTTCAATTCTGCTCTAAACAAGTTTCCTAAGCGCTCTGCATTAGCTGCCAAATCTTCTTCTAATACCACATCTAAAGCTGCAATAGCAATTGCTGCTGCCATTGGATTTCCTCCAAAAGTAGATCCATGTTGTCCTGGCTTGATCACATTCATAATCTCATTGTCTGCCAATACAGCTGAAATTGGGTAAGCACCTCCTGATAAAGCTTTTCCTAATACTAGAATATCTGCTTTTACATTTTCGTGTTGAATCGCCAACATTTTTCCTGTTCGCGCAATACCTGTTTGTACCTCATCTGCAATAAATAATACATTGTGTTGTTCACATAGTAATTTTGCTTCGGCTAAATATCCTGTTTGCGGAACATATACCCCTGCTTCACCTTGGATCGGCTCCACTAAGAATCCTGCAATATTTGCACTATCTTGTTCTAATATCGCACGCAATGCATCGATATTATCATAAGCTACACGGATAAATCCACTGGTATAAGGTCCGTAGTTATTTCTTGCTTCTTCATCATTGGAGAAAGAAATAATGGTGGTTGTTCTTCCGTGGAAATTATTTTCACAAACAATTATTTTAGCTTGATTTTCGGCAATTCCCTTTTTCTCATAGGCCCATTTACGACAAACTTTTACTGCTGTTTCCACTGCTTCTGCACCGGAGTTCATTGGCAATACTTTGTCATATCCCATCAATTCAGTAATCTTCTTCTCGTATACACCTAATTGATCGTTGTAAAAAGCACGAGAAGTCAACATTAAGGTATTGGCTTGTTTAGTCATCGCTTCAACAATTTTCGGGTGACAATGACCCTGATTCACTGCTGAATACGCAGATAAAAAGTCATAATATTTTTTACCTTCAACGTCCCAGACATAAACACCTTCTCCTTTTGTTAGTACAACTGGTAGGGGATGGTAATTGTGTGCTCCGTGTTTATCTTCTAATGCAATCGCTTGTTCTGAAGTTATTTTTTCTGACATCATACTATCTGTTTTAATTTATCTGCAATTTACTGCTTTTTATGTAAATAATTCGAAAATACCTTGGGTCTCCTTCCTTCTATTTCGTTCAATTATCCAAAAAACGGAGCATATTCTGTTTAGTTTTTTTTATAAGCCCCAATAAAACTGGTTAACCCTTTGGGATATCTCCCTTTTTCCTTAAACATTAGCTATTTAATTCTTGTTTTTAGTATCAAAATCACAATTCTGATCGGATGCAAAAAGAAGCGGTCTAAAAGAGGAAAAAACAAGGTTCCCGATTGCGCGGATTTAAGGTTGCAATCCGTGTACTAGATTTATTCTAATCCGTGCGCTAGATATACGCTACAAACCTACATCAGTCGAGATTAACCTGCAATACCCCCTTCCCATATAGGGAGAAAAAAAGCTCAAATGGCTTTATTTGTCTCTATACAAAAAAACACAAACAACTATTATCCAGCTATTTATATTACTTTATTTTAGTTTTGTTTGGGTTTTCTTTGGGTCTTCTTCGGTAAACATGTGTATTTACGGGGGATTACCCCACATTTACCGAAGAAGACCCGAACATGACTCGAACAAAACCCGAACAAAACTCGATCACGCGGATTTAAGGTTGCAATCCGTGCGATCGAGTTATTCTAATTCCTTTATAAAAAAGAAGATAAATTATATTCACCATCGGATTGAGGGAAAAGTATAAAAAACAAAGAGGGTGACCTTTTGGGACACCCTCTTTGTTTTTTGTTCTATTTACTTTTTTGCTCTTGTTCTTTGTTCGTTAACTGCTGTTCGATTTCAGTCCATTTCGTTGGATCTTCTTTTACTTCAATATAGTAGTCATACAACATGCGAGTTAGTTTAACCTCTACGCGTTGTCCCATGATTTCATTTAGTGTAAAATAGCCGTAAAACTCTCCTTCTTTTTTAATGATAGGCGGTTTTTCAGCATGCTGATTCCAAGGTGAAAAGTTACTTTTTTCATCTCCATAAACGCCATATTTATTCCAAATAGACTTTTTATTGTACTCATTTCCATAGACACCATATGAATTCCATACCGAATTTTTATTCTCGGAAGGACAATTGAGGCATCCTAAATACTCTTGAGCTTTATTATTGCTGTAAATCTCCAAAATTTGCGCTTTTAAATTGAAGGAAATTAAACACAATAAGGCTACGATTAGACCTGTATTCTTTTTCATTGTTTTTTTCATTGTTTTGCTCGTGCAAATTACAACTAATTTTAAACATTAACAGCATCACTTATTTTCTTATTTGTTAATTTGAGAAGTACAACACGATTCGCTTCCTACTGAATGCTAGAGATTACCGCACTTTACAGCTAATTTATTTCCCTATTTTAGTAAAAAAAATATTGACATAATTTATAGTGAATTAAAAAAAAATTACTTTTATCTTATTCTTGCTTCATATGCTAAGCTCACCAATTTATAATAAAAGAGAGGCTCTGCTTTTAAAAAACAACCTATTCTCTTATGGAAGAAATACAAACACAGCGCTTGTTCTTATCAAAAATCGATTATTGCGACAGTACTTTTTACATCGAACTTGTCAACACGCCTGGCTGGTTAAAATACATAGGTAACAAAAACATACACAACACTTTAGATGCTAATAACTACATTAAAAACATTCTAAGCAATCTACAGACAAGCTATTGGACGGTGCATCTAAAAGCAGAACAAAAGCCAATAGGGGCTATTTCATTGATTAAACGCGATTATTTAGACGCCCATGACCTTGGGTTTGCCTTTTTACCGCTTTATACCCACATGGGGTATGCGTATGAAGCCACTCATGCTATTATTGAGCAGCTAAAAAGAGAGCAAATACATTCGCTGTTATACGCTATTGCTATACCCGAAAATAAAAGTTCAATCCAATTATTGATGCGTTTGGGCTTTCGTTTTGTTGAAGCCATCACAGCTGAAGGAGCAGTATTGAATTTATACAAATTAACGCTGAAGGAAGAATACAACTAAATCCTTCTTATCTTCGTCTTGTCAATCGCTTAAAAGTCTTATTCATATGCAATGTATCCTATGTCAAAGCCCATTAACGCATCAAGTGGATTCACTTTACTATCAATGTAGCACGTGTTTTGCTTATGTTAAAGATGTCGCCTATTACTTTTCTGAAGCTCAAGAAAAGCAGCATTACGAATTTCACAACAACGATGTCCATGACATAGGGTATCAAAAATTCACTTCGCCCATTACCAACGAGATTCTCCGTCGTTTTCCATCAGATACACTGGGATTGGATTTTGGTTGTGGTAAAGGTCCCGTGATCACCAAACAGCTAGTCGATCGCGGCTACCAGGTAAATTTATACGATCCTTATTTTTATCCCGATCGCTCCTATGCCAATGCGGTATATGATTACATATTCAGCTGTGAAGTATTTGAGCATTTTTATGACCCCGCTAAGGAAATTGCCCACCTCAAATCCCTCTTGAAGCCTGGCGGTTTACTGCTGATTATGACCCATCTTTTTCAGGAACAGGTTCCTTTCGAATCTTGGTATTATCGCAAAGATGAAACCCATGTTTTTATTTATACCGCTCAGACGTTTGCGTATATTGCCAAACAATTTAATTTTGAACTACTTTCGCTATCAGAGCGCTTTATTGTTTTAGCATCGAGAAACAGTAACTAAAGATCAATGCAGTTTGTACCCAAGAAGTAAAACAAAAAGGAGTAATTCAATTGAACTACTCCTCTTGCAAATGCTGTTTGGATTCAAACAGCGAGAACAATAAAAAAAACTATGAAATGCATGTAAAAAAATCGCGAGCGACTTTTTGCTTCTAATACTAAAAAATTGGAAATCATCTTATACTATTTATTTACATAGTTTCAAATCAACTTATATTTATTTGATTTTTAAATGATTCTTTTAGTATATATCAAGTATCGTACCAAAAAATCGCACAATTGGATTTATTCTTCCTTCTTCCTTCTGAATAAACGTAAAACGCCATATAACAAAGCCTTATAAATTAAAAACAAATCGAATTAAGTACAAGGATAATGGATCGTGATGATCAATTTAGCTAAGATAAAGGCTTAGAGTATAGTGGCTCTTTTTTCAATTTTCACTGGGTATTACTTGTGTTATAAAACAAAAAAGGATCAACTGTTTCCAGTTCATCCTTTTTCTTAAAAAATCACTTTACGTTATATTTAAAATACTTACAGGTTCATAATAATAAACTCACTTCGTCTGTTGGCTTGGTGCTCGTCATCTGTACATTTCACTCCATTGCTACAGTGATTAATCAATTGACTCTCTCCATACCCTTTTCCTGTTAAGCGGCTAGGATCTACTCCTTTACTACTTATCCATTGCATGGTTGCTTGTGCACGACGTTCAGATAATTGCATATTATAGGTATCATTTCCACGGCTATCGGTATGTGAGCGAACATCAACAATCAAACTTGGATGTTCTAGCATGGTTTTCACCACTTTCATCAGCTCAACCTGGGCATCAGGGCGAATTACAGCAGAATCAAAATCAAAATGGATCGGTGCTAATTTCAATTTCTTGAATAAATCATCTCCTTTTTCAATTAATTCTAGTTCAATATTTAGTCGTTGTCGTGTTTTTCGATCGGTATTTACGGCAAATTCTTGTGTCAAATACTTCTCTTTACCCACGTGAATGCGATATTGCTGTCCGCAGCTTAGTTGCTCTGCACTGTAATAGCCTTGTTCATCCGTATACACTTTTTCAACGATATTGTTTCGCAGGTCATAAACGATAATTTCCACGCCTTCCAATCCGTTTTTGTTATCGCGATCCGCTACTACGCCATCGATAATTTGAACACAGGGTTTTTCTACAAACAGGTAGATATCATCACTACCTATGCCTGTTTTTTTGTTGGATGTCACAAAGCCTTTTTTGGTTGAAGCATCAATATACAAGCCAAAATCATCAAAAGTACTGTTGATATCTGGACCTAAATTAGATGGAACTCCCAATTGTCCCTCGCGGTTGATTTTTGCTTTATACAAGTCCAATCCTCCAAAACCAGGGTGTCCATCACTAGCAAAGTACAAGGTGTAATCGGAAGAAATAAAGGGAAACGTTTCGCGTCCTGCGGTATTTACTTGATCTCCTAAGTGTTCAACCAAACCAAAACGACCGGATTCATAGACGCTAATGCGAAATAAATCGGATTGCCCTAAACTTCCTTGGCGATCGGAAACAAAATACATCCATTTTTCATCTGGGGTTAATGCTGGATGAGCGGTATTGTATCCATCAAGGTTGAACGGCAATTCTTCTACTGCCCCCCAAGTACCATCGCCTTGTTTCGTCGCTTTGTAAATTTTCAATAAGGAGGATTCTTCCTTGTTGTATTGGGCGCGTTTGCTCCCCGTCGTTGAGCCATTATTACTGGTAAAATACATGGTATTGCCATCTTTGGTAAAGATAGCTGATCCCATATTTAACTCCCGTGAGGCAATTTCTTTGGCAAATAGCACAGGTGAATCAAAACTACCCTCATTGGTGATAGTTGTTGCGTATAATTTAGTGTATTGCTCATTGGTCCAGTTGTGTACCTTGTTACGCATTTCATCGCTCTCCCGAGAGGAGGTAAAAATCAATCGATTGCCTAAAAGAGTCCCACCATAATCGGAATGCTCACTATTTGTCGATAAGTTGAGCATTGTAAAACGAGAACTACCAAGTGTTTGGCCTACCAATTCCTCTTGGGTAATCAAGCGTTGAGCCCGAGAATCATTCACTGCTAGAGCAGCAAATTCTTCCAAGATTGCATCTGCTTTTTGGGGTTGATCCACTGCTTTGAGCGTTTGCGCATAGCGATAGTAATACTCTTTATCTAATGCAGCAAGATTTTTGTCTTCATACGTCCCTTGAAACAAGTGATCGTACCATTTATGGGCATCCACAAACTTTCCATTGTAGTAGTAAGAATCGCCAAGTTTACACAAAATAGAGGTATTTACCTGACCTTGTTCAACCATCATTTCATAATAACTAATTGCTTCTACATAGGCGTAGGTATCGAAATTGCGATCTGCTTTTTTTTCTTTTCTTGTTTGTCCAAAGCTAATCAGGCTGGAGAACAAGAAACAAAGTAGAATACCTTTGGTTCTATTTTTTACCATCATTGCTTGTTTTTAGAAAAATCGAGGAGCGACTTTTCTTCTGTTGTTACTAAATAATTCAAATTTCATAAAGATCTCATGGGA